>NZ_CALHGC010000166.1 GCF_938029485.1 uncultured Treponema sp.
TATATGCAATTTGCCTATCGGCATAGATAAGAAGGCGTATATCGGCAGATGAATTGTTAGGTATGTCATAGCGATACGCTATCTGAGCGTTTTTAGGTTCCTGTGTAAACGCGACATCATCGGCAGCAACTGCTGCACTCTCCGTCAATAAATAATTGAAGGATTCAATGCACAGTAAAAAAGCTGCATAAAAAAATAGACGTTTCGTTATTTTGATCATACCGTTCTCCCATAGTATATTATATCAATATAGTATACCATAATCACAGCGATGGAGAAAAGCGAATGAATGTATACGATTTGATTGCAAAACATTACAGCGAACTTTTCCCGCTTGAGGCGGAAAAGCTTGATTTTATCCGGCACCTTTGTCCATTGCCGGGCAGATTGTGTGATGCAGGTTGTGCAACCGGCGACCTTGCGGTGAGTTTGTACAAAGAAGGATACAGCGTATACGGACTCGACTTAAATGCAAAGATGATTGGAATCGCAAAACAAAAAACTTCGAGTATCCGCACATCCGGAGAATTGGCATTTCATCAAGCGGATATTGCCGATATTCTGCAATTCGGTACCTGTAACGGTGTACTGTGTTTCGGCAATACGCTCCCACATTTACCTGATGAAACGGCACTTCGCCGTTTTTTCAGCGCTGTGTATCAAGCTTTACAAGCGCACGGTATTTTTATTGTTGAAGTCCTCAATTACGACCGCATCCTTGCCGAGAAAAAAATGGACTTTAAAGATAAAGAAACGGACGCCTTCATTTTTAAGCGGCGCTATGATTTTTTACCGGACGGAAATATCAAGTTTACCATAGAGTTTATTGACAAGCAGCGCAATACCGTAGGTTCGGACTTTACGGTGTTACATCCGTTACAGCGCAAAACACTGTTAGCTTTATTTGAACAGGCAGGCTTCCAATCTGTTGCCTCTTATTCGGATTACAACTTTACCGAAAGCCATGCAGAAGATTACGCCGTAGTGTACACAGCAAAGAAATAAGCGGATACTCCAGTATTCTCATTTTGATAGGGAGCAATTCATGCGAAATGTCAAAGACCTTTACATATCACTAATTTTTTTTACAATTATTGTGATCAATACCGTATCCGCAGAAAGCACCAAAGATTATAAAGTGCTGATAGGCATGGATCATGAAAAAGTGATGCAGCTTAAAGAAATTAAAACACTGGTAATTGATGCGGAATTTTTTTCTCAAGAAGATATCGCGCAGCTTCACAAAAACGGAAACGTTCACATATTTTCTTATTTAAACATCGGCTCTATCGAAACATTCCGCGATGACTATGCAGCATTTGCGGATATCGCTTTAGGACACTATGAAAATTGGGATGAAGAACAATGGGTAAATGTTGCGGATAAAAGATGGCAAAAAAGGATAAAACACAAAGCGCAGCTTTTATCTCAAAAAGGCATAGACGGTTTTTTTCTTGATAACGCTGACGTTTATTATCATTATCACACACCCGAAATATATCAAGGACTTATAACCATCTTACAGGAAATACATAAAGAAAATAAACCCATTATCATTAACGGCGGAGATACGTTTATCACCGAAGCGATGCAGCAAAATTCCATTAAAGGAATAATACGCGGGGTCAATCAAGAAAGCGTATTTACCGAAATACATTTTAAGAATAATACGTTTGGAGCAAAACCGGTAGAAGACAGAGCATATTTTATGGAATATCTGGCTCAATGTAAAACGTATGGCCTCACCGTCTATGTACTCGAATACGGTGCAACGAAAAAACTGACAAAAGAAATAAAAGCATATTGCGAACGCAACGGATTTACCTACGACATATCCTATTCAGTGGAACTGGATAAGCTGTTTTGAGTTTAGGAGAATTTCTAAAAATCTCACTTGAGTTTTCCGCGATGCCTATATGATTACAAATAACTTGGATAGGCACTATACAATGACAGAGTTAGCGAAAATATATGATCTATCATTATCAGTCTACTATGAATTATAAACGCAGTAGACATCTCCGCTTTGAGCTTCATGATTTATCCCTTTATTCGGCACCGGTCTTCCGTAAAAGTCTACTTCATTATTACGCGACAACCATATCATTTCCGTCAGTCCTGTTTTCAATGTCATACATCCTAAGATGATTCCTGCAGAGAGTTTAAAACCGACTGTTCCGCGGCAGTACTCTACGCCGACGCTATTGATTTTTTATAAAATCTATATACGAACAAGCTTACTGTCGCACTGAAAACTTTATCTATCAGATTTGTGATTGTGCCGCCGAAATAGGCTGCAAACTTTAGGCTCTTTGTTACTACATATATTCCTTGAACAGCGTTGTCCACTTGGGGAATAGTGGTATTTGCCGAGTAAAAAAAATACGAAATGGTATTACCCAGAACCGAATTTGTGACGGCTGATATAAAACCTATCCACATAAAATTTTCGGTTGTGTAAGAAACATCCGTATAAGGAACATTTGAGTTTGAAGGCGACTCGGCTTTTTTCCGTTCGGAGGAAAATACCAGATGTGCAACTACTGCGGTAGAAATATGACAGAGCATAAAAAGAATCCCTGTATTTGCGAAAATGCACAAAAGAGCGTTACTTGCGATTGCACACACAATCCCCGGAATAAGTCCGCACAAGGCTGTTACGGCAATAGTAAGCAGAGAATCCAAATACAAAGGAAAAGCAACAAGCCCTGCAAAATATGAACACATACAATTAATCAAAATGCTTGCAATGGTGAAAATGACTGTAAACATCCTTCGGTTGATTCGTTTCATTACATTTTTTCTCATTAAAATAGCAGCCCTAAAAGTTTTGCTTTTTCAATCAAATCATGCCGATCGCGAATAAACATTTTTCCGTAAACGGCAGTCCGCTGATTTAAGATTGTTTTTTCCGATTTTCCGAGCAGTTTTGCAATTTCAACTACATCAAGCCCTTCAGCAAGATGAATGAAAACTTCTTGCTCTTTTTTTGAAAGACTTTTGTAATTATCAAAAAGATAACTTTTTTCGTCACGGACGATGTGCTTGCCTTTGTTCTGCGGTAAAAGAGTGTGCAAAACTTTGCTTGCAACGCTATTGTAATACGTGTTCCCTGAACCTACCGCAAGGATTGCTTTTTCAACTTCATCAATCGAGGCTTCTTTTGTGATAAAACCTTGAACGCCGATCAAAAGTGCATGTTCTACGTGAATATCATCATTGTACATAGTGTAAACCAAAATTAAAATATCAGGCTTCACACCTCTCATTTTTGAAACCGATTCAAGCGAGTTTTCACCGTCGAGGTTTAAATCGAGAATCACAATTTTGATATCTTTATCTTCATTAAGTTTTTTTACCGCTTCCGGGATTGTTCCGACGCCGATTATCGAAAATGACGGATTTCTGTTTTGAAGCATAAAAATCATTCCGTCCCGTAAACCCGTGTGATCATCAATGAATAGAATCTTTAACGGTGATTGCAATGGTAAAACCTCCTTCATTTATAAAATCTGCGCTGCCGTCTATCAGTTGGGCACGCTTTTTGATATTGGTAAGTCCGTAATGCTTTACAGCAGCTTTTAGTTTCTTGCTTTCAACTTCGGTTTCTTCAAAACCTTTCCCATTATCGCAGATGATAAAACGGAAATCATCAATCCCGTCCACAATTTTTATTTCAACTTGTGTCGCATCGGAATGTCGTGAAATATTACTCAACGCCTCCTGCAAAATTCTGATGAGGTGTGTCTTTTGCGTATTTTTGAGTGCACCTATTTTCTGACTTGCAACATATAGATTTGTTTTTATTCCGAAATTCACTTCAAATGCAGTGCAAATCTCGCGTATAATTTTTTCAAAATCTTCAGTAAACTCAATACTTCCGGAGCCGATCATATAACGAATTTCGTTTAGGGCTTGTTTTGCGTAAAATTTCGATTTTGAAAAATCTTCTTTTTCAAGATAGATATTGAGCGCGGCAAGATTCTGCGCAACTCCGTCGTGAAGGTCGCGGCTGAAATTACTCTGTTCGGTCTGCATTGTTTTAAGTTGTTCGAGTTGCATTGAGTTTTTAAAGAATTTTTCAAGGATTATAAAAGCTGCAATCGCAATCAGAAAAAGGGTGCTATATAAAAGAGAGTCGTAGCCGAGGTTCAGCCTTGTCTGCGTCTCGTGAATGCGGTTTTGAAAACCGATTACAGCATTTGTGTTCCGGTTACCGGTTTGAAGGTTTTGAATGATTGCTTCAAGTTCTTTTTTTAACGGTGCGTCAAAATAGGTGAAGGCTTGGTAGTCCGATCGCAGTTTAATCGCGATGTCATTGACTGCTGCCGGATTGTCGGCCGAAATGTCAGAGTTATCACCGCCGGCAACCATGTGTTGCGGGTTCATTTGAAGCAATAACATCTCCGTATCGAGTTTTTGAATAAGGTTGTTGCTTGCTCTCTTAAAAAAAATTGTGCAAAAAAAGATTGCGATCGCAATGTATATAAATATCAATTCAATTTTAAAAATTTTCTTAATAATGCCCGGTAACATATTTTTTTAGTCAACTTGTTCGACAATGAAGTTATCGAATAGGTTTAGTATACCACGCAATTCCATTCTTGTCTTGGGAAAAGTTCCCAAAGACTTTGGGAAAAATGACCAAAGAAATATGTAACTGATGCGGTATAATAAAAAAAATTGGCTTATGGTGCCGATTGAAGGAAAATAGGAACGTTAAAATAATTTACAAAGAGAAGGGATGTAAATATGTTTATACAACTAAATTCTCAACTTTTCTTTAGAGCCGAAGAAATCACTTATGTAGGTTTGTTTGGGTCTTGCGGTGACGCTTGTTGTTGGATTGAATTTAATAACGGTAGAACTATTGAAGTCTATTCAGAAACAAATGCACAAGCGATATATGACAAACTGATTGAATGTTTAACTACGCCTCAAGAGACTGATACAATTTCATTAAATTTTGATAATTGCATATTCCGTTATAGAGGCGTTCGGCATCCGGTTACGCTTACAGAAGAAGAATACAAACCTAGTTTCTTAGACCTAAGTGGCTTCTAATGCTGTAAACGTTCGTTATGCAAAATAAGCCCCTGATTACCCGGAAGAATCAGCGGCGGACACTTTAAGAAGAATGAGGGAAACTCCTGATTCTTTTTCATTCTAGGAGGAAAATATGGCATTTTGTCAAAATTGCGGCGAAGAACTTGCATACGGAGCAAAATTCTGCCCCGAGTGTGGAACACCGGCAGGAAACACTGGAAGTGAAAATATCAGAAAACAGGAATTTGCCGGAGAAATAAAAAAATGCCCCAGTTGCGGCGCATAGGGCGGCACTTCCAGACTGCCCGGATAATTGGGCACGCCCGGCACAGGTTTGCCCTGGCCGCGCACGCCGGAGATCACGGCGCTGGCCTGCTTATTGGATTCCACGGACATGCTTTCCGAATAGAGCGACAGCACCACTCCGGCGTCGGCGGGATCAGGCACGCCGGCCTTGCTTTCGCGATAGAGCACGAGCTGGCAGTTGCCGCCCGAAACCTGACGATACTTCTGCATCATCTTCTCCTTTGCCCCATGGGCAGATTGAGTGCGATTTCCAGCCCCCCGTGCAAAAGGAGGAGAGGGGCAGTTTCCTGAGATACGGCCACTACCGGCTCGCCCAGAG
>NZ_CALHGC010000167.1 GCF_938029485.1 uncultured Treponema sp.
TGGTTCAAATGGTCTCACAGTCTCAATTTTTCCGCGGTTTTTATCTAGTCTACCTGATGCGTTTATCCATTTGTGGGAAAAATGTGCGAAATTTTAGATAAAATTTCGCACAGAAGGGCTGTTACGGATTATGGGTTTCTGCCAATACCCGTTGGTAGACCTCTTGACTTTTCGATAAGGTTGACTTAGCTTTAGAGGGCTTTATATAATAGGCATCTCTAAAAACTATATAATATATAAAATATACAAGAGGTTTTTATGAAAAAATTTTTGTGCACAGTACTACTGTTTGCGATGATCCATACGATATCTATTTTTGCACAAGCCCCGGTAGACTTATTCGATCCCTTTTATGAAGATTTATCGATTTGGGAAGGGGCAGGATTGATTAACGATGCCCCGAGTATTCGTCCGTATCCTCTACAGGAAATAGAACGGCTTTTACAGATTGTCATAGAAAAAGGAGATGCCGATCAACGGAGAAAGGCATCCGAATATCAAGCACGATTCTTCCAGCGTGCTTTTCATTTTGGAGGGAAAGTCGAAGTGAATCTTGCTTCACACGGCTCTCAAAGACAATTTTTTATATCTCCATTTGCCCGGCTCAATTACTCGATAACAAAACTGTTGACTATTTCAGCCTATGTGAGTTTTAGTGGATTAAATAAATTAGATAATGAAGACCTATTACCGGCTTACTCCTATTCACAAAAAGACCTTGCGAACGATGACGTCAATATCGGTAGCGTGAAAGTGCTGCCAATGTTTAACAGCACAGCAACATTAGGTACGGCGGAATATTATTTTACGGCAGGCATGGGGCGTACTTCTTATGGTCCGTTCCACGACAGCGGTATTTTTATTTCTCGTGATGCGTTCCATGCAGGGCAGTTTATTTTTACGGTTAATAAGAAAAAATGGGCATATAATCAAGTTCTGCTCTTACTTTCGGCAACAAATGACTATAAAGAGACGGAGTCTATTGGGCCGAATAAATTTTTATCGTCTCATTCTCTTGATATCCGGCCGTTGCCGTGGCTGTCATTTTCTATTATTGACAGTATGATTTACGGCGGACGGTTTGAACCGATGTATCTTATTCCTTTTTCGGCCTTTTTCCTCGGACAAAGCGTATATAACTTTCCCGATAATTCTTTGATTGGTGTAAGTGCAACGGTAAAGCCAATCAAAGGGTTACGTCTTGATGCCGCTTTTTATGCCGATGATTTAGGTTTTAATGAGATAGTTAGGTTTAAAGATGCGAAATGCCGTATGTCGGGTGAAACCGGACTTTCATATACAATGCCGTATAGTCACTGGTTTTCTTTTGTCGATTTAAATTATACGTTTGTATTTCCATATACCTATACACATCATGATCATCATGATCCTGCTGCACGTAATTATCAAAACTATACACATCGGGGGCGTAATCTCGGAAGTAATTTAGAGCCTAATTCCGATAGGATTCAATTACGGTTAAAATTCCGTCCGCTTTATGGACTCGATATTAACCTTTCCAATACGTTTATCCGCCATGCAAATGTCACGGAAAGTATCGATGATATCGTTATGCTGAAAGATTATCTTTCAAAGAAATATACGACGGACGGTTCTTCTTTTAATTACGCTGCCGTTACCGAACCTGAGGGGAAATATCAAAGTCAGTCAAAAAAACGGGCATTTCTCTATTCCAATCCCTTTATGAGGCAGCAGACTATCCAGTATGTTAATCAGCTTGCATTGGATGTAAGCTGCCACTTGCCGATTCTAAAGTCGGGCGGCTCTATGCTGTTTAAGTTCGGCTATATATTCGAAGCAAATATCAATCCGGGCGTAAGGAGCAATATCTATTCACCTGTTGATGAGATGAAAGGTTGGGATGAAAAAGATATTAAGGACATGACGGCAGAAGAAATTCGGAAAGTCAAAAATAAAGCTGACGAAAAACTTGCAGAGTGGCGTGCCAAAGCTATCGGTCAGCAGTTCAACCACTATATTCGGTTAAGCGCCGAGATTGCGTATTAAAAAAACTTTATACAATCTTTTAAGGTTAACTTAAATCGCACTATCTGTGCGGTTTAAGTTAATAGTGTATCCGTACAACCTTATCGGCGCGTTCTACAACCGTGCCGATAATTGCCGGTTTTCCGCAGACGGTATTTTCAAGGACGGTGCAGAGTTCTGCGTATAACTGTTGCGCGTCTTTTTGTGCTGCCGCAATAACAAGCCCGCCTGACGTCTGAGGGTCAAACAGGATGTCTTGATAGGCACGCGGCACTCCGTCCAGCGCAGCACTATCGCCGACAAAGGTTCTATTTGAATATGCACCGGCCGGAACAAAGCCCATTTCGGCATATTCGACGGCGGCGTCAAAAATCGGCAGCGCTTGACAGGAAAGTTCAATGCTGACGCCGCTCCCCTTTCCCATTTCATACAAGTGTCCCAAAAGCCCGAATCCGGTAATGTCGGTGCAAGCATGAACTTCGTATTTTGTCATCACATTGCAGGCGGCGGCATTTAAAAAGGCCATAACGTCATACACGCTTTGAAGCTCGGCCGCGCCGAGCATATCCGCCTTCGCTGCCGTCGTTAAAATGCCGGAGCCGATGGGCTTGGTTAAAATCAGCACATCACCTGTTTTGCACGTCGAATTTCGCAGTATTTTATTTGGATGCACAAAACCCGTTACCGCTAACCCGTATTTCGGAATGCTGTCGTAAATGGTGTGCCCTCCGCAGATAATTGCGCCCGCCTCAAATGCCTTATCCGCGCCGCCCCGCAGTATCTCTTTGATAACAGGTTCGGGCATTTTTTCAGAAATACAAAAAAGATTGAGCGCCAGTTTCGGAACACCGCCCATTGCATAAATATCGCTGAGCGCATTCGCGGCGGCAATCTGCCCGAACATATACGGATCGTCCGTAATGGCCGGAAAGAAATCGGCGGTAAAAATTAACGCTGTTTCGTCATTGATCTTATAAACAGCCGCATCATCCGATGTATCGAAGCCGACCAAAAGCCGGGGATCGGAGCAAATAGGAAAGCTTTTTAATAATCCGTCCAGTGCACCCGCACTTAATTTTGCCCCTCATCCCGAATAGGATGAAGATTTAATCAAGCTGAAATTTTTATCCGGAATTGCACAACTCATAGCCTCTCCAAAGATTTAACCCTTACTTGCCCACGGCGGTGTATTGTCCGGCGGCGTCAAAAGTGAAAACCTCATCGCGTTCGATGTTTGCAAAGTTTTCTGCACCGAAAACACCGCCGTCTTTTATTGTAACTTTAACTGCCGTACCGCAGGCGGAGCTGAGTTCGCGCGGCACGGGAATAAGTTTAACGGCAATCGCTCCGTTCTGCGCAGCTTCGTTCTTTTCGAGGCTGCGCATACAGACAAGCGCTTCGTAATGCGTGTGAAACGTGATTACGTAACCGTCGATCATTTTGAAACAGTGATTTTCCAGTCGCTGCCGTCGGCTGAAATGGAGGTCTTTGCCTTCATCTTATCGCAAAAGCGGATAACATTTTCTTTTGAGGTTTCATTATCGACAAGCACCGTAAAATTCTGATGCGCATCGAATGCTTTTTTTGTCCGTACCACCGGTTCGGGGCAGGAAAGTCCCCGTGCATCTACCGTATAATCTTCCATTTTTCCGTCTCCTCCGTTATTTATTTTTTGCTGCGTAGTATACGCTGACGCAGGCTGTTACGACTAATCCGATAACGACGGCGATCATACCGGCGCTTGTCGGGCCTTTACCGGAAGAGGCAAGGCCGAAGTTATGAGCAAACGCAGCGCCTGCAATCAAACCTGTTACGGTTATTGCCGAGTCGGTGTTACCCTCACCGGTTAAAATGAGCTGACGCAAGGGGCAGCCGCCGAGCAGAACACTTGCCCATCCGACCAGCACCATACCAAGCGCGTTCCACAACCCATCGGTGTGGGCAACTGCCTGCCCCGCAAGTCCGAGCTTAAACTGTCCGGTTACGAGCGTTCCGATAAGCACGGCAACTAAAATAGCAATACTGCCCGTTAAAAGGTGGAAGTCTTTAAGCATAATTGCGTCGCGGATACCGCCTGCAGTACAAAGGCGGCTGCGCTGTGCCAATGCTCCGCCCACAAGGCCGATACCGAGGGCAAGCGCAATCGGCGCGTGCATTGAGCCGGGGCCTTTTTCACTAAAGACGAGAACGGTAGGGAACGCAACGAGTAGAATAAAGAAAGCGATCATCACGATGGGGGCGAACATCCCTTCCTGTGCGGATTGGGGATACGCGCGGCTCAGCGAGAAGTTCTTGTTGAGGAATACAACCCCGATAGCGATACCGATGATAAATCCTACAAGTCCGAACAGCGCATTCAAGTCGCCTGCGCCCAAACGCAAAAACATACGCAAGGGGCAGCCCAAGAACATCAACGCGCCGATCATCACGAAAAAGCCTAAGACAAAGCGGGTAAAGGGAGCCGAACCGCCGCGCGGCTTAAACTCTTTTTTTACAAGTGCGATTGCAAAAGCGCCGACGATAAGACCGATGACTTCGGGGCGCATATACTGTACCACAGCTGCATTGTGCAGTTTTAAAGAACCTGCAATATCGCGTAAGAAACAGGCAATACAAAAGCCCATATTTCCGGGATTCCCGAATTTAACCAATACGACAGCCGCGATACCGATGAATGCGCCTGTCAGCGCTACCATGAAATGTTTTTTCATTTCATTCCTCCTGTTTAAATATTTTAAATAAAAATATAAAAAAATTTATAGACGATATGATACAGCGAGTTGACGGCACTGTCAAGGATTACAAAACGCGCTAAAGCAACGGTTAAATCCGGCATTACGGCGTATATAAAGGACTCGGCTCCGCAGCAAGAGATTCGCCGGTATACGGTTGTTCCGCCATCATCAGGTTATCAGTCCATAGTTCGCATTGGGTCATAACGGTTTGTACGGCATCTTCCATGTCTTCCGGCGGGTACTTATGTTTTTTTAAGAGTTTTTTGATAAGCATCCGCATGTGCGCCCGTGCACTTTCCCGCAGCTGCCAATCGATGTTTTTATTCTTCCGCAGCGTTTCGGTCAGTTCTTTGGTAATGGCAATCAGTTCATCGTTTTCGTAGAAGTCTTTAATTGCTTTCGGCTTGGTAAGCGCATCATAAAAAGCGGCTTCTTCGGGGTTCAAACCCAGCTGCTTGCTTTCCTGTTCGGCAGCGGTAATCTGCCGGGCAAGTTTGAGCATTTCGGCAATCACTTCTTCGTTGGTCAGCATTCCGTTCAAATAGGCATTCACGGTTTGCTGCAGCATCTTACTGAATTTTTCGGATTTTACAAAATTGCGTCCCTTATAGATCGAAACCTGCTCGGCAAGCAGCCGTTTTAGCAACTCTACGGCAAGGTTACGCTCCTTCATCTTCGCAATATCTTCCAAAAAGCCCGGAGAAAAGAGAGAAAATGCCTGTGATATATCTGAAAAAAGGTTAATCACACCGCTGCTTTTAATGCTCTGCGTTAAAAGCTCATTGATGCGGCGATTTAGTTCGGGCAGCGAAAGCCGGCGGACGCCTCCGGCATAGCTCAATCTTACTAAAAAGACACGCGCCGCTTCAAAAAAGGCTGATTCAAAGCGTAATGATTCGGCAACGGTAGAAGAACAGAGAGAAAGCGCTTGACGGAGCAGAAATGATTCTTTCATAAAAGCTTCTTTTACCTTTTCTTTTCCGCGTGCCATAAGAAAGTTCACCGCACCACTTATTGCCTTTGCCCGTTCAAGATCGCTGCCTGTCTTAAATTTTTCATAGTCATACCCGTGTAAGAGATCGCGGCAGATAGAAAGTTTTTCAAGGAAGGTCGGTCGGGCAGCAGAGAGAATATCGGTATCACCGTAATTTTTTTTGTCGCGGTTCGTATAGTCGTTCATTGCTTGCTTGAGCGCCCGCATAATCCCGATGTAATCGACTACCAGTCCTCCTTCTTTGTCCTGAAACACCCTGTTGACGCGGGCTATTGCCTGCATCAGCTTATGCCCTGCCATCGGTTTGTATATATACATGGTTGCAAGGGACGGTATGTCAAAACCGGTCAGCCACATATCGACGACAATCGCAATCTTGAGCGGACTCGTATTATCCTTGAATTTTGCCGCAAGTTCATCGCGCCGGCGTTTATTTCCAATAATACTTCGCCATGATTCATCGTCATCATTAGTAGAAGTCATCACAACTGCAACGGTTTCAGTCCATATCGGGCGCAGCTCCAGCATTTTACGGTAAATCTTCATCGCAATAGAACGGGAATACGCGACAACCATCGCTTTACCGGTAAGAAGACAGGCTCGGTTGCCTTCGTAGTGTTCGATAATATCGCGCACCAGCGAATCAATGGCCTCATCGCTTCCGAGCAATACTTCCATCCTAGCAAGTTCGTGCTTGCTTTTTTCAATCACATATTCATCAGTCCGCTGTGCAGCTGCGTCGTATTCCGCATCGATGAGCTGTAAGGTTTCTTGATCGAGCTTGAGCTTAATCACTCGGCTTTCGTAATACACCGGGCGCGTTGCACCGTCTTCAACTGCCTGTGTCATATCGTAAATATCGATATACTCGCCGAATACTTCACGGGTACTGCGGTCGGCGGCGGAGATCGGTGTGCCGGTAAAGCCGATGTAGCTTGCATTCGGTAGGCTGTTACGGATGATGCGCGCCGTACCGATAACCCGCTTGGCAATATCTTCTCCCGCTTCATTTTTTGTCATCTTGATCTTTTCGCTCAGGCCGTATTGGCTGCGGTGCGCTTCATCTGCCATTACAATGATATTCCGGCGTTCCGAAAGCGGTTCGGCAGATTCTTCAAACTTTTGCATCGTGGTAAAAAAGATGCCGTTAGCCTGCCGCCCTGCAAGCAGTCGTTTTAAGTCCTGCCTGCTTGTTGCCTGTACCGGTTCCTGCCGCAAAAAAGCTTTACATTTAGCAAACTGACCATAGAGCTGATTGTCAAGATCGTTCCGATCCGTGATTACTACAATGGTTGGGCTTTGCAACGCCTGCTGTAGCAAATGAGCATAAAAAACCATCGAGAGAGACTTTCCGCTGCCCTGCGTATGCCAGAACACTCCTGCTTTCCCATCTGTTTTGACCGCCTTTTGCGTCGAAATAATCGCTTTCCGGACGGCAAAATACTGATGGTAGCCTGCAAGGATTTTAAAGACATTCAATCCTTCATGAGAAAAGCAGATAAAGTTTTTGATGATGTCCAAAAGCCGCTCCTTTTTGAACATCCCTTCAAAAAACGTGTCGAATTGCGCATATTGGGTGTTTTCGTAGCTGCCGTCCTTTGTTTTCCACTCCATAAAGCGGTCTTCCCCTGACGTTATCGTGCCTGCTTTTGAGGTGAATTGATCGCTCATTACGCAGATAGCATTATAGATAAACAAAGAAGGAATTTCCGCCATATAGTTGCGGATTTGCCGGTACGCTTCGGAAGCGTCGGTTTCTTCGCGGGATGGAGACTTTAGTTCTATCAGTACAACGGGTAAGCCGTTCAAAAAAAGGAGCATATCCGGACGTTTGGTGCTGTTTTCGATATATGTCCATTGATTGGCAATGATAAAAGAATTGAGAGAAGGATTTTTATAGTCGGCAAGGTATACAATGGTCGATTGCTGCTTGCCGTTATCAAAATACCGTACATTGATGCCGTTTTGTAAGTAATCCATAAAAAGCTCATTCTTTTGCAGCAGCTCAGCATTTTCAAAACGCTGCAATGCGGAAAGCGCTTCCTGAATCGCCTCTTGAGGCAGACCGGCATTGAGCCGATACAGCGAATCTTCTAAAACCGTATGATACAAAGGGCTATGAAAATCCCGCTCGATATCCGGTCCATATACATGCTCATAGCCCAATGTATCTCTAAAAAGCTCAATCAAAGAATGTTCATAATCGGTTTCGGTATATCGTTCCATATCTCTCCTTTTGAAAACATACGGCACTCGTCAAAACTATACATCCGTGTATAGTTTTGACTGTGAGTTTCGGCATCAGCCGAAACATCACTTCTGATGTAACCAGCGGCATCCATGCCACTTCTGAAATTCTCACCGTTTCAGAACGGACATGGATGTCCGTGATATAAAACAAGAGCGATGTTTTTGCGTGAGCAAAAACTCGCCGTCAGCAAATGTACACGGATGTACATTTGCTGACAGGGTATCTACACCGTCTCTTTTCAAAAGGCTAACGGAATGCTTATCTTCAAAAGAGGTGTTTTATCACTACGCTAAATCAGAATTTATCGGCTGGAGACTGCGGGTTCAAAGCCGAACTTTAAGAGATGCCGTTTTTATAATTGATTAACGGGACATCCGTTTTGCCGTGCCCAGCGGATAACTTCGTTCATGCGTTTTTGATAGCCTTTCACGCCGGAACTTTGCAGCCATGCCAAATTATCTAAGTCTATTCTAAAAGATACCGGTTTTTTTAACGGTTTCCAATTTTTTAAGTGCCCTTCTGAAAAGTCCTTTTCCGTAAGTTCCGGAATATCCGTAAAATCGATATTTTTACGTAATTCTTCAATTCTTTTAGTTGTAAAACTGTTTGCACCATTGTTCATAGAATCTTTCCTCTTCTTTTGTCGAAGCGCGGGCGGATATAATCCTTATCCGTTCCCGCTCCGTATAACTGGAAACCACAACTGCAAATCCGTTGACTTTAGCAGTTCCAATATATCGTGTTTCATCTAAACTTGAATGAGCAAAATCTTCCCGTTCCCAAAAAAGAGGATCATCAAACATCGGCAGGATTTCTTCAAAAGAAATACCGTGTTTTTTCATGTTCAATACCTCTTTTTCTTTGTCCCATTCAAACCGACCGTGTATAACTGTTTCACTCATGTATCTGCCTATCATTATTATACATTCTGTATATACAATTCGTCAATTATTTTTTGATTTATTATTAACATACGGTATAAGACGCATTAATCTATTTCTATTTTTGACACATCGATTTCTCCGGACATGAGCTTTGGTAAGAGGGTGTCGCGAAGGGTGGATAGACAATCAATTTCTATATCGTTTTTAAAAATTATCTCAAACATGGGTTCGATGATGCGGTTAAACTTTGAATTAATTTCATCCGGTGCGATTAAAATAGATGCGTTTTTAATTTCATTAGATGATAGATTGACTTGTACTCCACTGTTAGCACGAATCCGTAAATCTTTTAGAAATGCTGGACTATTTGTTAATAAAAATATATAAGGATATGAAATTTCATATTTTTTTTTACATCGTAGTAACCCTACTCTTTGATTGAGTATATATTGCCCATCTAATCCCATGACTGCTGTATTTCCAAGAATAGCAACACGATCTTTCATGTCAGTCATTGCCATAAGTATATCCCCTTTACGAAGAATATATTTTTGTAAATTTGCGGATTGTTGTTTAGGAAACCAACTTTTAGTTCCTTCCAAGATCATTCCGCCTCCAGGTTTTATATGTCCTTGCTTAAACACTTTATAACAATTTTGTTCAGGGGCATACAATAAATCTTTACTTTTAAAAGCATATCCATTGGAAAATGCAGCGATATCCTCCAATGTACCGATAATCCAATCATCCGGCATTGTGCCGCCGAACGGTTCAAAATCAATAAACCATGATTTAAAAATTGCCTGTGCTTGCTGCTCTAAATTAGCATTTATCTGCCGGTTCAGCTCGATTTCATTGTCAAGAGAGCTTAAGATTGTAGCAATAATGTGTTGGATTTTCATATCTGGTAGTATAATGTTCATGTGTTTAAGATCAGCAATCGTTATATGTCCGAGCCCTGTAGTTTGCTTGTTACTGGCAATTTTGACAAAATAAGGTTTTAGATATTTCATAAAAAAATAAAAAAAATCTTTATTTACTATATTTTCATTAGGAATCACCTTGAAAATATGTTGATTCAACCAACCTTCTTCTAATTTGAACCTAAAAATATCAATAGAAGTCTGTGGATTTCCTGACCATGAAAATATAAGATCATTTTTTAATAAGTGTACATCATTTGGAAATATTTGATTTGTATACGCTGTTGTACTGCCGATACCATTATTTAATTCTGCAATCTTTATAATAGGCACCCCTGCTATTGAGAAATTAATATCTTTAAATGCGAGACCATTTTTCCAACTGGCTAAATCAAATAATCTATATGGTATTCCCTCGTTATATCCGTTAATGCGATAAAGTGAGTGTATTTTACATTTCATAGCCGATTGCTCCCAAATTTTTACGGATTTCGGCTTCTAATTCATGTGATTTTGCAAAAAGTTCAGTCAATTCTGAGGTTAAGCGCTTCATTTTATCATCAAAAGGCTCACCGTCGTCTTCTTGTTCTTCAATACCGACATAGCGACCGGGAGTTAAGATAAAATCCTGCCGGGCAATTTCTTGTATATCGGCGATTGCGCAAAAGCCTTTTACCGGTTCCAATGTTCCGTTTTGAAATGCTTCAAAAGTATCCCCGAGTTTTTTAATATCTTCATCGCTAAAATCACGGTGATTTTTATCGACCATGTGTCCCATTTTGCGGGCATCGATGAAGACTGTTTTTTCTTTTTGCTTCTTGTTTTTTGAAATGAACCAGAGGGTAACCGGAATAGTAACGCTGTAAAAAAGCTGTGTGGGCAAAGCGACAATACCTTCTATTAAATCGGCTTCAATAATATTTTTTCTGATTTGACCTTCTCCGCTTGTTTGCGTCGAAAGAGCGCCGTTGGCAAGCACAAGCCCGATTTTACCGTTTGCGGAAAGGTGATGAATCATGTGCTGTATCCACGCATAGTTCGCATTACCGGCAGGAGGAATACCGTATTTCCAGCGGACATCGTCTTTCAGCTTGTCTTGCCCCCAGTTGGAGAGGTTGAAGGGAGGATTAGCCATAATATAGTCTGCTTTTAAGGTTGGATGTAAGTCGTTAAAAAAAGTATCCGCTTGGTGAGCTCCAAAATCGGCATCGATCCTGCGGATTGCCATGTTCATTTTTGCCATTTTCCACGTATCGGCATTACTTTCCTGTCCGTACACTGAAATGCCGTAGCGGTTTCCCGCGTGTTCATTGATAAATTTGACCGATTGGACAAACATTCCGCCCGATCCGCAGCATGGATCATAGAGGCGGCAGTTAGAAAAAGGCTTAAGGATTTCTACAATGGTTTTAACGATACTTGCAGGGGTATAGAACTCCCCGCCTTTTTTTGCCTTCATAAGCGGCAAACTGTGCAATACAGTATTCATACGTCCTGCCGAGCAGGTCTTTGTTATGCTCCGTGCCGTCCATGTCCATATTGGTAAAAAGGTCAACAACATCACCAAGGACGCGCTTATCCAAATCGGGACTGGCATAATTTTGAGGCAGCACGTTTTTGAGCCGCTTGTTTTGGGTTTCGATTTCCCGCATCGCAGTATCGATTACGATTCCGATTTCAGGTGTATGAGCTGCCGCAGCAATCACTGCCCAGCGGGCTTTTTCCGGCACAAAGAAAATATTTTTCTCGGTATAAGCGTCTCTATCGTCTTCAAACCCCTCACCGTCGCTAACCAGCTCGGCATAGCGTTTTTCAAACGCAGATGAAATATACCGTAAAAAAATAAGCCCGATAATCACCTTACGGTATTCGGCGGCAGGAATATGCCCCCATAGGACGCATGCCGCATCCCAAATCTGTTTTTCAAACCCGATGTTCGCATTGTTTTTTACCGGCATGGTGCTGTTCCCTTTTTTGGGTGTCCTTACCTCTCCACACACCGTGCAACGCAGGCCGCCACATCGGACATTGGAGCAGTCGGTTCAAAACGGGCAACGACGGCGCCGTCCCGGGCGATAACGAATTTGGTAAAGTTCCATTTGATATCAGAGTTGTTTTTATAATCGCTGTCTATTTTTTGAATAAAGTCGGCCAACATTTCGGCCATCTTCCCTTCGCCGAAGCCCTCAAATTTTTTCTGTGATTTTAGATAGGTAAAAAGCGGCAGCGCATGTTCGCCGTTTACATCCGATTTTTTCATTTGAGGGAATTTCGTATGGTAACGGAGCGTACAAAACGAGTGGATTTCCGCATCAGTACCCGGAGCCTGCTTGCCGAATTGATTGCACGGCACATCGATTATCTCAAAACCGTTATCGTGATATTTTTCATAGATTTCTTCAAGCTCCTTATACTGCGGCGTAAAACCGCAGTCCGTCGCCGTATTGACAATCAGCAATGCCTTGCCCTTGTATTGCTTGAGTGGAACATCATTTCCTTGTGCATCCTTCACCGAATAATCATAGATACTCATCGTTTACCTCCGAAAAATTTGATAGATTTTAGAATAATTATTTGAAAGATGCAATTAAGTTCGAATCTATTATCGTAGCAATTTCGATTGTATCTTTATGTTTTTTTATTATAGGAAAATCTCTTATTTAGCGAGTGTATTACGGCTGGAGTGTGCTATAGCTTTGCCGGACTTGCAAGTAAAATACTGCGGAGCAACGTGTACATTATTGTCTCCTCTATGTTATAATTCGGTTATGCTAAGAAAAAGTATGCTCAATATTGCACACAGGGGCTTCCGCAGCCGGTATCCTGAAAACACGATGCTCGCATTCAAAAAAGCGGTGGAAGCAGGATGTGACGGCATCGAGTTTGATGTACATCTTTCAAAAGACGGAGAAGCGATCATTATTCATGATGAGACAGTTGACCGCACAACGGACGGTACAGGTTTAGTTGGACAAAAAACGTACCGTGAACTGAAAGCGTTGAATGCTGCAAAGCCGCATCCTGAAACGATAGATTTTATCTCCATTCCTTCATTGCGGGAATACTTTGAATATATTGCGACACAACCGAATATCATTTCGAACATCGAATTAAAAACGGGTGTGTTTGTCTATGAAGGAATTGAAAAAGTCGTATATAAGCTGATGAAGGAATATGAATTGATCGAACGCTGTATTGTGTCTTCCTTTAACCATGAAAGTGTACTGCGGATGAAGAAAATCGATTCGACGGTAACCTGCGGATTATTGGTGGATAGCTGGCAAATCCATCCCGAACAGTATGTACGGAATCTCGGTATTGAATGCTACCATCCGTCAGCCTACTGTGTAACATCTGAGCTGGTTGCAGCTTTGCACAGTGCAGGTATTCGCATCAATCCCTGGTTCGGCGGCATCCAAAGCGATTACCGGCAACTGATTGAGATGGGGGTAGATAGCCTTATTACCGACTACCCCGATCGGATTACCGCGTTGTTGAAAGATCTTCGGACGGAGGGGGCGGATTGATCCAATACCAATACTGCCGGTTTATTCTGACAAACGAGATAAATTTTATAGCGACCCGCGCTGCTAAATATGCAATTTGCATATATTGAATAAGTGAAGCATAAGCCGGCAGTAAAAACCATATCACGAATGAAAGGGGAACAATAATATCCGGCAGACATTCGCGGTTACCAAGGTTCGTCGCAGCTAAAAGCGAAGCAAGGAAAAATACATTATAAAAACTTACCACACCTGTGATATATACCATATTCTTATCACCATAGAGATATGCAGCTGTGTAGGTAACCGCTAATGAAAGTATAAAATGAGTAATCAAGCGGAATGAAATTGCGTGTGAACGGATAATTGAGCCGATTGCAGAGGCGGCTGTACCAGCCATAATAACGATAATAAGAGCTTCCCCTACTGTTATATTGAAAATGAAAATTGTATTTGCAGCAGTATGAATCGGCGGCAGCGACATAAGCCATGAGGTCAAACCGATAGTGATAATGCCTTCACTGGTACTCAATTTTCCAAAACTCATTACCCGCCGCTTATAGCGCTCCCAAAAACTTCCGATTTGCCCTGCATATAAATTGAAGAATCCTATGGTGATAATGATCGGTTTTGTTACCTTGAAAGAAATCATCAAAATACCCATTAAAAGACCGGTCACAAAACAGTCCAAAAAATGATCAAAGTATTCGCCGAGCGGAGAACCGGTGCCGGTTTTTCGAGCTTGTTTCCCATCGGAACAATCACCGATAAGATAGATAAAAGCAAGGAGTGGAATAGCCCACCAAAAATCATACCGCTGAACTCGATAACCGTGAATCGCAATGCCAAATGCAATAACAACAAAGCTGAAAGCAATAAGTGTAATGAGATTTGCCGGTAAACGGTAGGGTAACACTTTTACAAGAGGGTCTACAAAGTATTTATACAAAATCGGCGTTAGTAGAGATTGATCATCTGCACTATATGAATATTCGGACATTAAAAACTCCGCGTGAGACAGCGTTTCCCCGCATAGCCGTCCCTCCGGTATGGGGTAAACAGCAGTATACGGGAAAATTGCTTTATAGGGCAAGCGCTCAAACTATTCGATACGGTTGCCCGATGTCTCTTATGCTCTTGTATAATTTTTTATTTCGGCTCTGATACGATTTGCAAGTTCGGTGCGGGGAATGCGCACTTGTTCCATAGAATCACGAAAACGTAAAGTGACGCTTCCGTCTTCTTTACTGTCATAGTCGACGGTAACGCAGAACGGTGTACCAGCCTCGTCTTGACGGCGATATCGCTTGCCGATTGCCCCTGATTGGTCATAATCGGTGCGGAAGTCTTCGCGCAATTCAGCTTGAATATCCTGCGCAAGTTCTGCAAGGCCGTCTTTCTTCATTAACGGCAGTACAGCCACTGTAATGGGGGCAATAAGCGGATGGAAATGCAGCACGGTTCGCCAATCATCATCATTGCCCTTATCGGCCACCTTTTGTTCTTCATACGCATCGCAGAGAAACATCAAAAGATTGCGGGTTAAACCGGCGGACGTTTCGATGATATACGGAATATAACGCTCGT
>NZ_CALHGC010000168.1 GCF_938029485.1 uncultured Treponema sp.
GATGTCCGACATTCTGCAGGAAGTACGCAAGTTAAATGAAAACGACGCGGCTGACGGCACTGAAATCAAAGGGCTCGTCAAAATGCTGGATAAAAAATACAACAAGGAATGGGAAGAAGCAAACTTCCTCGGACGCGGAACCGTTACCGTTTCCGAAATTTTCTATACCAGCCCGAGCCGCTGTGCCGTTGCGGACTCCTGCTCCGTTTCGCTCGACCGCCGTATGACGGCCGGAGAAACATGGGAATCATGCTTGGAAGAAATCCGCCAGCTTCCCGCCGTCAAAAAGTACGGAAAAGACGTAACGGTCTCAATGTACAATTACGACCGGCCGTCATGGACGGGAGAACAATACCCGATCGAATGCTTCTTCCCCACTTGGGTATTGCCGAAAGAGCACGTCGTTGCACGTTCGATGATCGAATCGTATAACAATTTATACGGCGATAAGCGTATCGGCCCGAAAGATCAGCTTGCCATGCGCGAAGCTCGCCCGCTTGTTGATAAGTGGACATTCTCCACAAACGGCGTTTCCATCATGGGACGGAATAAAGTTCCCTGTATCGGTTTCGGCCCGGGAGCGGAAGCACAGGCTCATGCCCCGAACGAAATTACGTGGAAACAGGACTTGGTAACCTGCGCAGCCGTATATGCCGCACTGCCGTCCATATACGTTGAAAAGTTATAAAAGGAGTAATTATGGCCTTGATTATGGATCCGTACATTACAAAGCTCAATAGCTTGAGCTTTAAGAAGATGTACAACAATGACTTTTTCCTGACATGGGAAAAAACCTTCGATGAAATTCTTGCAACATGGACGGTAGCCGATGCGCTGCGCACCTTGCGGGAAGCTAACATTTCTACAAAGATTTTTGAAAGCGGTCTCGGCATTTCGCTGTTCCGCGACAACTCAACCCGCACACGGTTCAGCTTTGCATCAGCTTGTAACCTGCTCGGTTTGGAAGTACAGGATTTGGACGAAGGCAAGTCTCAAATTGCCCACGGAGAAACCGTCCGCGAAACCGCTAATATGGTTTCATTCATGGCGGACGTTATCGGTATCCGCGACGATATGTACATCGGCAAAGGTAATACCTATATGCACACCTTTATGGATGCGGTTGCCGAAGGCAATAAGGACGGCGTACTCGAACAGCGCCCTACCCTCGTCAACTTGCAGTGCGATATAGACCACCCCACACAGATTATGGCGGATACCCTCCATATCATCCATGAGTTCGGCGGGCTGGAAAACCTCAAGGGTAAGAAAATCGCGATGACATGGGCATATTCACCCTCTTACGGTAAGCCGCTTTCCGTTCCGCAGGGCGCAATCGGTCTGTTCTCCCGCTTGGGCATGGACGTTGTACTTGCACATCCGGAAGGATATGAAGTAATGCCTGAGGTTGAAGAAGTCGCGAGAAAACAGGCAAAGGCATCGGGCGGTTCCTTTACCAAGACCAACAGCATGAAAGAAGCCTTTAAAGATGCCGATATCGTGTATCCCAAGAGCTGGGCGCCCTTTACCGCAATGGAAAAACGGACGAACCTCTACGGCGCAGGCGACTTTGACGGCATCAAAACCCTCGAAAAAGAACTGCTTGCACAGAATGGTAACCACAAAGATTGGGAATGTACCGAAGATATGATGAAGCTGACCAAAGACGGTAAAGCACTCTATCTCCACTGCTTACCGGCGGATATTACCGGTGTCAGCTGCAAAGAAGGCGAAGTCGCCGGTTCGGTGTTCGACCGCTACCGCGTACCGCTTTACAAGCAGGCAAGCTTTAAGCCGTACATCATCGCTGCAATGATCTTCCTTGCAAAAGTACGCTATCCGCAGCTTACCCTTGAAGAACTGGAAAAGCGGGCAACGCTCCGCCATACCGGATTATAATAGGTAAAAATGAACCGTTAAGGAGTCCGAGGATGCGCAGTTTCGCTTGTGTATCCGGCTCCTTAGCAAAGGTATAACTTAGCTACCCATCGCCGCGCAACGTATCTGCGTATATATTGCGCGGCGGCGGATTTCGCAGAGATGAAGTATCGTATTTTTCGAGGTTGTTCAAACAACAACTTGACACGTTTGCCTCGGACGGGAAATAATTTCCGTTAATGCAGCATCTTTTCCCCGCACTCGTACTTGTATGTATTCACCACCCCGCAAATCGTTATCGGTCTGTAGAGAAGTCTCAATTAAAGGCAATGAAAGATAATTTTCCGTGATGACGTTTTGGCGCCCGTTGCGCGGTGCTTCGGCAACTCCATATACAAGTTTTCCGTTCCAAGCCTGTATATATGCTGCAGTCTGCATTTCTGCAAGCTCGTTCAACCGTTTCACTCGCTGTCCTGCAATCCGTTCAGGTACCTTGGGCTGCATTTTCCATGCCTCTGTTCCCGGACGAGCAGAAAACGGAAAAGCGTGTATTCCGGCAAAATTAAGCTCGCGGCACATTCCGTACGTTTCCTTAAAATCTTCTTCCGTTTCACCGGGAAAACCGGTGATGATATCCACACCGATAAACGGATTGTCTTTTACACGACGGAGTTCGGATACGGCCCGATACACAGTTGCTCTTTTATAGCCGCGGTGCATCGTTTTAAGTACGGTGTCGCTGCCTGATTGTACGGAAAGGTGAAAATGAGGACAGACCTGCGGATGTGCCAACAATGGAATGAGTGCCTCGTCGATCCTGTCGGGGTAAAGGCTGGAAATACGGATACGCATTGTGCTGTTTTCCAATATGAGCTTGAGTATATCGGCAAAATCTCCGGCTTCACTCCGGTACTGCGAAAGGTTTACCCCTGTCAGCGTCAGTTCGGGAATGCCGGTTTCTTCTATGCGGCGCAGCCGGTCAAGCACTTCAGCGGCAGGCAACGACACTGATTTACCCCGTGCGAGCCGTATCCTGCAATAGGCACAAGCATCGTTACAGCCGTCTTGAATTTTCAACAATGCACGGGAGTGGAATAAAAAATGCGGAGAACTCAGCGCAAACAGCTGTTTCCCCCGTATGTTATCCCCGTGTTGATTTTTTACCGATTTATACAGCCGTGTTCTATCTGTCAAGCCGGTATGGAGTAAATCGGTAAGATAGGTACGCAATGCGCTTAAAAAAAACGATGTGTCGAAATAGGCGCTGCTGCGCACCAATTCTGCAAAGTACTCCGGCATTGCCGTCAATAAATCTTTCTGCTGTCCGGGGAAAGCCAGTACGTGAGGATGCAGCGTTTCTATTTCAGCAGTCTCCAGTTGAGCATAGCAGCCTGTCACCAGAATAACGGCATAGGGATGTATCTTTACCAGTAATCTGATAAGCCTGCGCGCCTTTTGTTCCGCCTTACCGGTTACCGTACAAGTGTTTACAAAACAGAGTACGGTTTGCTGAGGCGACAGCAGGGAATATAATCGAACGGGGGCGGCGGATTGAAGTTTTCTTACACTTGCATCATTGCCCATACCGGCTTGTATCATACCGGCGCCGTTCGGTACCGATACGGCGCTGCTTTGACGAACAATCGAATGGTTTGCAAGGGTAGATGCAGCATAATCGGCATAGTCGGTATAGATGGAAAATCCCGCATCGGTACACAGCGCCGCAAAAGACTCCGCCTCTGCTTGGTTAAGTCTGCATCCGAGCGTTTCAATTCGTATTGCGCATAATTGAGTATTCATAGGCCGAAGAAAACCTGCAAACGTGAGTCAAGTAAAAAGAGAGCGTTGCAGCGGACTAAAGACGGTGCAATACGCGCTCATAACCTTTTTGTGCATCGGTTAAATTTTTATTCAGTTGCAAAGCGGAGGAATAGGCTTCTAATGCCGCCCGATATTCTTTCGCCTGTTCCCGTGAATATGCGAGCCGCGTCCACCACACGCTATTGAGCGGTTCCAATCGGATAGCAGTAGAGAAAGCAATATCGGCATGGCGGTACTTTGCCATCCGCAAATACAATTCTCCGATGTGATAATAAACCCCGCTTACTTTTTTGCCGTTAGGCGCATACGCGATATAATCTTCAAAAAGGCGTAAACTTTCTTCGTTTTGTCCAAGGTGATAAAGTGCTTGCGCATGGGTTTCGATAAGGCGCGGATCGTATTGCGAAACGGCACGCCCTTTAACAACCCAGTCTGCCGCTTCCTGATAACGCTCATCGCCAAGCAGAGACCATGTTAACACCACATAGCTGTCGATATTTCGGGGCATCCGCTCTATTTCGTTTAAGCAAACAGTTACCGCTTCTTTATAACGGCCTTCGCGGTACAGCACAAGCGCATCATCAGACTTTTGTGCGTGGAGATGATAAGAAGAAAAGATATATAAAAAAATCAATCCGATCTCAATCACAACATTTTTTCGGAGAGTAAACACGCTTTTAAAACCTCTATTGCCGATTCATCGTACATATACCGCTGAAAAAGCAGCCGCTATCCAATATTACCTCGGGAGCCGTCACATCGCCGGTTAACTTACCCGAGGCAAATACATGTACGGAAGTCGCAGCGGTAACATTACCGATGACCTCGCCTTTAATAATAACGCGGTCTGCGTTTATCTTTGCCTTTACTTTTGCATATTCACTAATCATTAAATCGCTTGAAGATTGAATAGTTCCTTGTACGGTTCCTTTTATCATAAAAGGTTTTTCAAACTTAATGATTCCGTCAAAAACGATATCTGAAGCTAAAACCGTATCATAATCATCTTCATCCAAGTCTATCAGTTCTATTTTATCCGTTTCTATCATAGCCGATAGGATAACAATGATTAGCAGTTGAGGTCAAGAGGTCGGTTCAACCGGAGTAACCGCATCATTTAGCGGATGGAAGAGAGAGCTTCTTTCAGCCGTTGTGCACTTGCTTCAAGTGCCGATTGTTCGTTTTTCGGCAGTTCTCCTTCGATAATTTTTTCGACGCCGTTTCTGCCGACAATACAGGGAACGCTTAAGCAAGCATCATGCAGGCCGAATTCTCCGTTTAATGCCATAGAAACGGAAAGGATACTGCGCTCGTTCCGCAGGATTGCTCCGGCGATTCTGGTAAGCGCCAAACCGACGGCAAAATAGGTTGAACCCTTATAGTCGATGATATGATAGGCCGAATGGCGTACTTCATCTAAAATTTTTTCCTTATCGAAGCGAATACTTGAACTGCACCTACCGTTTTCGCAGTATTCGTCGATGCGCCGTCCTGCTATGGTAGTCATCGACCATGCAGCAAATTCGCTGTCGCCGTGTTCACCAAGGATGTATCCGTGTATATTACGGGCATCAACGCCGCATTCTTTACTGAGCACATAGCGGAATCGTGCGGTATCCAAGACAGTGCCGGAACCGATAACTCTACCGCGTTCCCAGCCGCTTGCTTCGAGCGCTACTTTTGTGAGAATATCGACGGGGTTGCTCACGAGCAGCATAACGCCTTTGCAGCCGCTTGCGGCAATTTCTTTGGCAATGGTTTTGATGATGGCAGCGTTCCGTTTTAGAAGATCTATTCTCGTTTCTCCCGGCTGCTGTTTTGCTCCGGCTGTTATGACAATAATATCGCTGTCGGCGTAATCGCTTTGATTGCCGGTGTGAATATCAACCTGCGGCAAAAACGGCAAACCGTGCACAAGATCCATTGCTTGCCCTTCCGCAAAGTTTTTATTCATATCGGTGATCGCAATCTCATCGGCAAAGCCGCTTTGAGCCAATGCATACGCAAATGTAGCCCCGACGGAGCCTGCGCCGACAATCGTTACTTTTCGTTTCTTTTGATCCATAAAAACTCTCCTCATAAAATAATTTTGACGCCGCTTATACGCAGATAGGCTTTCGTTCGATATGCACGCCGAGCGCTTTGAACCGGTCGACAAGATGCTCGTAGCCGCGCTCGATTTGGTACACGTTCCGGATAAGGCTTTCACCGCGGGCGCAGCAGGCGGCAATTACAAGCGCCATCCCTGCGCGTACATCGGGAGAAACCAGCTCGGAACCGTGCAGGGTACCGGGGCCGGTAACAACGGCACGGTGCGGGTCGCAGAGCGTAATGCGTGCGCCCATACCGATGAGCTTATCGACAAAGAACATACGGGCTTCAAACATCTTTTCGTGGATAAGCACCGTGCCTTCCACCTGTGTGGCGATAACCGTCATAATACTGGTAAGGTCGGCGGGGAATCCCGGCCACGGTGCGTCATCGATCTTAGGAATCATACCGCCGAGGTCGCAGTTTACCTTTAAACTCTGCTGCGCGGGCACGGTAAGATTTGTGCCGTCGATCTCCCAACGGATCCCCAGCTTATTAAACGCAAGTTTTATCGGCCGCATATCCGACGGATTAATATCGGTAATGGTAAGTGATCCGCGAGTTACCGCCGCAAGTCCGATAAACGAACCGACTTCCATATAATCCGCACCAATGCGGTATTCGGCACCGTGCAGTTGCTGCACTCCTTGAATAGTAAGAATATTAGACCCGATACCGCTTATCTTTGCGCCCATCGAATTGAGCAGCTTGCAGAGATCTTGAATATGCGGTTCACTTGCCGCATTGGTGATAACGGTTTCCCCCTCGGCGGTTACCGCAGCCATGACCGCGTTTTCCGTAGCGGTTACGGAAGCCTCATCCAAGAAAATATCCTGCCCGATGAGCTTATTTGCCGTAAATAAAAAATGACCGTTTATTTTTACCTGTGCACCAAGTTCCGTAAGCGCCAGAAAGTGCGTATCCAACCGCCGCCGACCGATAACGTCGCCGCCGGGCGGCGTCATCATAACTTTCCCATGGCGTGCAAGCAAGGGTCCTGCAAATAAAATAGATGCCCGTATTTTTTGAGCGAGCGGCGCCGGTACTTCATAACCGGTTACGGTTTTTAATTGCAGCGTATATTCATTCGGAGCACATTTGGTTACCGTTCCGCCGAACGATTTAAAGATTTCGAACATGACAAAAACATCTTCAATTTCGGGGAGATTCTTTAACGTAACAGACTGATCGGTAAGAACGGCGGCAGCAATACAGGGAAGCGCGGCATTTTTATTTCCGCTTGCTTTAACGGTACCCTTTACAGGGAAACCGCCTTCAATATAATATTCATCCATGGGCTGCTCCAACTAACTCCCGTCCTTAAAGAGGCAACGCGGCAGAGGTAATCAAATTCTGTATTTTTTCTTTTACTGCAAGACGGATAGGCAACACAGGATAATCGGGCACATCAATGAGCTGGAGAAAGAGTTGTTTTTGACCGACCGGATTAACTTCAATTAAAAAGTTTATTTTTCCTTTTTGCGCTTTTTCCAAAATATTATAAACGGCGGTTGCCTCAAATTCTTCCCGATAATAGATGAGGGAATTCTTTTTTTCAATATCGATTATATCCTCTATAAACACTGTTTCCGTCTCCGACTAATTTAAAGTTGATGATACCCCATTTATCAAAGTTTTGACAAGGGGCGCTAATTCATATTCGGCTAAATCGCCGACTTGAATAATATCTTTTTCTTCAATACTCGATACAATATCATGCAATAAAGCCGTTATTTCTTTCTGATACTCATGGATCGATTTTTCTTCAATTTGTATATCGATCGGCAGTTGCGTTATATCGGATAAAAGCAAAGATCGGTATAGTTCATTCAATTTTTCCGAAAAGGTTCCAAGCAGGTTTAAAGCTTGTACATCCTTTCCGGTCTGCATATACACCGGTATTTGTTCAAAGTCATCTGCATATTTTGACAGATCTTGTGTCAAACCCTTCATATAATTGCGGATTTCCACCCCGGAGAATGTTGAAAGTTCGATCGTAATATCGCTATCAACCGGTTGTTTAAAAAGCAGATCAAGCTCTTGAGAAGTTAGCTCTTTACCGTCAACCGTAACCTGCACGATTGTTTCATGTTCGCGGCAGCAGGCTTCTTCAATACCGCCCAACACTTCACCGACAGTCTTTTCGTTTTCCAGCGTATACGAAAGTTCTTCGCCGTTAATTTTTATTATCATTTATATGCTCTACTCCTCACGGTATCATTTTTCGGCAATGATGCGGATGTATTTACACCGTACCGGCCGCACTAATTATCCGACCCCCCTCTATTTTGCCGGCTGAAATTATTGATCATATCCGACTGCTTTTGCAGGCTCCGCAACGTGCCGTCCATATCCCCGTACTTCTGCCGCAGCTCCTGCTCTTTTTTTTCCAGTGCCTTATCGTACCGCGCAATCTTTTCTTTACTCGTTTTAATCTGAGCTGCCAATCCGTTTGTCCGCGTCGAAAAGATACCGCCCCGTTGTACATACGGATCTATCTGTTTAAACACCTGATATGCAACTCCGTCATCGATTAGCACATCATTATCGGTATCATAGCCGAAAAGGTAACGGACATCTTCCATCGAATTTTGTAACGCTTCGTCGAGTTTTTTTTCATCGATTTCCAAATATCCGCGGAGCCGCGCTTCGTTAAGACCGGAGCTTGTGTCCGATTTTGTCGATATACCGATTTGGGATAATGTCCGTATTGAGGTGTCCGCATTTTTACGGTACACATTTGCAACAATTTGACGTAGGTTATTCTTTAAGGAGGACAATGTCGTATCGCCGAAAAGAGCGCCGAGATTCTCTTCCGCCGTTTTACGTTCATCGTCGGTAAAATATTCGATTTCATCGATAACAGCTTGCTGATTACTCGTTACAATATTGATTTCCGCCAAAAGCCGGTTGTATTTTGCAACAAATTCGATAATTGC
The DNA here is from genome assembly GCF_938029485.1 of uncultured Treponema sp. GTDB lineage: Bacteria > Spirochaetota > Spirochaetia > Treponematales > Treponemataceae > Treponema. Next base: position 8,730 of record NZ_CALHGC010000168.1, read on the forward strand.
ATCTTTTGCCGGTTGACTGTCCGGTTTAATACTGATATTTTCCGGTTTATCGGTTTTATCTTCAAGCTGAAGCGTTACTCCCGGAATCAGATCATCGATTTTATTTGTACTTCGCTTTACGGGAATGCCTTCAAACGTCAGAGAGGCATCCTGCGCCTGCGAGACGGGATTAACCGGTATATATTCACCCGTTGCTTTGGGATCATATACCTTGATCTGCTCTATGGATACGGACTTATCGGTGTTGTTATTGTGCACGGTAATTCCGGTAATATCGCCGTATTCGCTCAAGGGAATACTAAAGGTTTGCGCCTCAGCCGTGTCGGCAAGCGGAGATAGCGGAATAAGTGTTCCGCGCGGCGAAACCAGCGAGAGCACATTGTAGTCTTCTACCGGCACACCCGTTTCCGAGTGCACTCCAAACATTTCCGGCACAATGCCTGCATCGCTCGGCGCATTCGTTACGGTTACCCCCTTATACGAGGCTGAACCGACCTGCTCATAAACAGGATCGCCGTTTGCAACGGACGGATCTTCAGAAGAAGGCCGTTCAGGGGGAGCCGAATTATTTTGCAAGGATACAGTATATTCCAACACATACTGCTGAGAGCCGCGTACCGGTTTGGAAAATGCAATACGTTCCGTTGTTTGTGCAGGAATTACAGCTTCTGTTTTTTCGGCATCAACGGCAGGACGGTCATTCTTTTTTATCAGACCGTTTTCAAGCGCAAAGGATAGCGCGTCATCGGAAAACTCCAGTTTATTCGTCTCCCCCATCAACTGCGATTCAAAAAGCAGTGAAACAGCACCGGGCGACGTTTTTATTTCCGAAATCCGGAGAACACCTTTTCCCTTTTTATTGACGGCATCGATAAAGTTCCGGTATTTTCCGCCTTGCCAATTCACCGAAAACTTTTTTTCACCGACGGAAAAAGTGTATACACCCTTTGAAACTTGAAAATCTTTCGCAACCTCGTTGGATAAAAAAGAATCTGCTTGTGCAATCCGATCAATGGAAATTTTAAAGGTTTGCTCGCGGGCATCCCGTGAAGCGGTTGCCGTTACCGCCCGTTCATTGGAAGATGTAACGGTTTTCTCGACAAAAGGATTGTTAAAGGAATAAAGGTCGCGGGTTTTTTCACGGATTTCACCGGAGACTTGATTTATCTTTCTCCAAATAGTATTTTGCCGTTCATATTTTTTTAAATCTTCAGCGGCTGAATCGCGCGGGGCACGCTCTTTTTTCATCAGCGTTTCAATAAGATTATCATATTTACCGGCTCCTATGCCGGGAATATTCATATCGGACACTCTAACCCCTTTACCGTTAAGCCGGATAAACCCTTTCTATTACACTTTATTTTCGGCTGTAATATCAATAATCTTTATGAAGTTACATTAGTTACGTGATTTGGAAATTTTTAGATAAAAAAAAAGGAAGAAGAAGGGCGCGGCTTCTTCTTCCTTTTAGGTTCCGGGAAAAGAGATAACATCCAGAGATCTCTTTTACTTAAACCCTCACTGTTGATTTAAGGATTTACGTATTTTCCCGATTTTCCTGAGCGCTATTGAAGAAGGCGGACAACCGACTGGGGTTGTGTATTCGCCTGTGCGAGCATTGCGGTACCTGACTGCATCAAGATTTGATTCTTGGTGTATTCAACAACCTGTTTTGCCATATCAGCATCGCGGATACGTGATTCAGCAGCCTGCAAGTTTTCAGCAGCAATCGCAACACCATTGTATGCAAGTTCAAAACGGTTCTGGTATGCACCGAGGTCTGCGCGCTGCTTGTTGATCTGCTTCAACGCATTGTCGATAGTACCGATGGCCATATTAGCACCTTCTACAGAGGAGATGGTAATCATGTCGCCTTCACCGCCCTGAGCACCGCCAATCAAGCCGAGAGCCATAGCAGTCATTGTTCCGACAAAGAGTTTCTCAGACTGATCCATGTTTGCACCGACATGCAGCTGCAACTGATTGTCAGCAGCATCTCTTGCAAAGCGTCCGGTAAGCAAGTTCATACCATTGAACTGGGCATGGCTTGCAATGCGGTCTACTTCGTCCACGAGTTGAGAAACCTCAACCTGAATTTGCATACGGTCTTCTGCAGAGTAAATACCGTTAGCAGCCTGAACTGCCAACTCGCGCATACGCTGCATAATATCGGTGGTTTCAGCTAAATACCCTTCTGTTGTTTGGATAAAAGAAACACCGTTCTGTATGTTCTGCCCTGCTTGATTTAAACCGCGGATCTGGCTTCTCATTTTTTCCGATACTGCAAGTCCGGAAGCATCATCGCCTGCGCGGTTAATGCGCATACCGCTGGAAAGCTTTTCTATGTCTTTTACAATGCTGGTCTCGACAATGCCTGTGTTGCGCTGTGAATACATAGCGCTCATGTTGTGGTTAATAATCATATAACCCTCCTTGAAGTCTGCTTCCGGCATCCATGCCGGAAATAATCACTGTATAAAAACGTTACGGAAATTGGTTGCGCCTTTTCCCTCTGTTTTTTACACAGTATTATTGGTTTCCGATGTGCTAACCGAAGACCAATAATACTGCTATACAGGGCTTCTTAAGGGTGTTTTTCAAAGATCATGGCAACGAGATACCGGAAGCATTCTTCCGGTTCTCGTTGTTACTGTAGTTAGTATACACTCTTGCCGAAAAAAAGACAAGAGAGTTACCGGCAAAATTACCGCAATAATGAGAGAACAAGCTGAGTATTTGAATTTGCCTGTGCCAGCATTGCCGTACCGGACTGGGTGAGTATCTGATTTCTCGTATACTCGACCATCTGCTTTGCCATATCGGCATCACGGATGCGTGATTCGGATGCTTGCAAATTCTCTGCGGCAATATCGATTCCGACAACGGTCATTTCCAGTCTGTTCTGGTATGCACCGAGATCTGCCCGCTGCTTGTTAATTTTCTTTAACGCCTCATCGATTGTACCGATGCTGTGGTTTGCATCTTCCGCAGTTTCGATAGTCATCGTTCTGTTGTCGCTCAAGTCGCGTACGCCGAGGGCATGAGCGGTCATCGTACCGATGTACAGACGGATGCGCTGATCCATGTTGGCGCCGATATGGAGCCACATCGATGCGGTCGGGGCGTTTTCTCCGCCTTCACGTGCAAAGCGGCCTGTCAGCATATTCATACCGTTGAACTGAGCGGAACTTGCAATGCGGTCAACTTCGGCAACAAGCTGGGAAACTTCGACTTGAATTTGCATCCGGTCTTCCGCGCTGTAAATGCCGTTTGACGCTTGTACCGCCAACTCGCGGATACGCTGCATAATATCGGTTGTTTCCTGCAGATACGCTTCGGCAACTTGAATAAAGCTGATTCCATTTGATGCGTTTGTCGAGGCTTGATTTAACCCGCGGATTTGAGCACGCATTTTTTCGGAAACGGCAAGTCCGGAAGCATCGTCGCCTGCGCGGTTGATACGCATACCGCTGGACAGTTTTTCGATGTCCTTACCGATACGTACATCGGTAACGCCTAATGTACGCTGTGCAAACATTGCACTCATGTTGTGATTGATAACCATAGCATTCCTCCATGAAATGTGGTACTGAAAAGCATCCGTGCTTTTCAAGAAAAAGAAAATAGAGAATTTCTAAAATCTCTGAGCTTTTAGAGATTTCGGATAGAATATCTCCATATCCTTTATCGGAGGTATAAGCTAAAAACTTTAGTCTTTTTGCATTTTTTATGCAAAATTTTCACGACTATGAGTTATTGCTGATTTCTTTCTATACTACTTTTTGAGCAATCGCTGTACCGGGATACTCGTCCTGTTCATCTTTGAGGGTTTGCCATACTTTATCAAATGCATGATGAATCTTTTTAAAGTGTGTTACCAACAGCGGATCAAAATGTTTCCCGGCATTTTCAAAAATATATTGTACAGCTTCATCATGTGAACGTTCGCTCTTATATGAGCGCTTCATGCGCAATGCATCGTATACGTCAGCTATTGCTACAATCCTCGCCGAAAGCGGTATCATATCTCCTTCAAGCTTAAAGGGATATCCGGAACCGTCCCACCGTTCATGATGGCTCAGCGTTATTTCTTTTGCCATTGGAATAGGATAGGATGACACAATAAGCGCACCGTTTATGGTATGCTCCTTCATTACATCCCATTCGATACCGGTTAATTTGCTCTGTTTTTGCAGGATATAATCGGGTGTACCGATTTTGCCTATGTCATGGATAGCGGCCAAAAAGGAAATATTATAGATAAAATCCGGGGTAATTTGAGGATACAGATTAAGTCCAAACAGGTACTCGGCAAATTCTTGACAATAAAAATTGAGCCGTTGTGCATGGTTTCCCGTATCGTTGTCTTTCAACATTGACGCTTGCAGCAAACCGTTCAGCATCAATTTATAGGTTTCGATCTGCTGCGCTGTTATGTCTTCAATAATCACCCAATATCCAAGCAGGTAACGGTTCGCCTTGTCAAAAATAGGATGAAACAGCACTCTCGTATAAAGCGTTTTTAACGTATGCGATTTATGCACCATATTGCCGATCCATGACCAGCCTTTTTCTCGCGATCGTATGCTTTCAAAAAAGTCTTTTATCTCTGCCTGAGTAAAAACCCTACCGAATACATTAAAAAACGGCTTTTTCTCCAATGCGTAATAACCTGCAAATAATGTATACACACTCTCAGTCATGTGGCGTATAACTAAATTACTGTCAACAATCATCGTAGGGATGCTTCCGATCTTTGTTAATTCGGCAAGTTCGTTAAAATACACCTCTTGTTCTTCTGCTGATATCTCTCTTGCAATTTGTTGTTTCTGTCCCGATGATATACTTTTTTCCATAGGCTAGTCCTTCTCCGCATCGCTTTTCCGAACATACTGAGGCCCCGCATAATCTGCAGCATTCTTCAGTACATTACCGTGCTTTTGCATATACCTAATCATCGAATATGCAAAAGAGAGGGTATCCGCTTCAATAAACCGAAAGCGGATACTACTTTGTGAAATTGCCTTTGCCTGTTTAAATGCGGATGTTCCGTAGCCGGTAACCAGCCATTCTTCGTTTTCCGAAAAGTGCGGGAGCATATCCGCCGCGGTTTTATCAAAAGCTTCCGTTACTGCCATTCCGTTTTTAAACAGTTGAATATAAAACCGATCGCGCTTTGCATCTATCACTACCGCAATATTCCCGTTCCATGCCTCATACTGCAATGCGATGCATGGAAGCGTAGGAATGGGAATAAAGCAGCTGTTACTGCTAAGCTGTAATGCTTTTGCCGCTGCGAAGCCGAGCCTTAAACCGGTAAAGGAACCCGGTCCTTCGGGCGCCAATACCGTCTCCGTATCGGCGGCAGTAAATCCTGCAGCCGATACAGCCGCATCGATAAGAGGAAGCAGCCGTTCCGCGTGGGACGGACCGTTACCGGCAAAGGATTGAGTAACCAATCCGTTCGGCCCCTGAGCCGCAACGGAAAGAGTCGAAGAGAGGGTATCTATTGCAAGTATATTCATGATGCTGCCTCATATTCGGTTAGGCTGTCTGTTTGATACGGCCAGTTGGTGATAGTAATTGTTCTGCTTGAATCTTTTTCAGTATTGATATGAATGAGGATGGTACGTGCCGGTAATTCCGGCATGATTTTTTCACTCCACTCGATAATACAAACGCCGCGGCCGTAGAGCATATCTTCAACACCGAGGTCTAAAAAATCTTCCGGTGAACTGAGCCGATAGACATCCATGTGATAGAGCGGCAAACGTCCGTAATATTCGGATATGATGGTGAAGGTAGGGCTGGTAACGGCTTCGGATATATCGAGTCCTTGTGCAATGCCTTTTGTCAGCTGGGTTTTACCCGCTGCAAGTGTCCCCTGCAAAGCAAGTACATCTCCGGCATTGAGTAGGCGGCCTAATATTCTGCCAAAGTTAATAGTATCTTCTACTGTTTTTGTTCTGTATACCATATCAGCCATAACTTTCTATTTTCAGTTAAAAAAGTATCCTTCGTAATAGTTACAATTACGAGCATACTATTCCGAAAACCGTTGTTTGTATAGACCGTCAGCAACAGTAAAAGGAAGGATAAACACTCCTAACAGATAATTCAATAATTTTATACTCGA
>NZ_CALHGC010000169.1 GCF_938029485.1 uncultured Treponema sp.
CAGCTATTTTGACAAAGGTTGAACAGTCTGTTATCGACAAGGGCGGAGCAGGCCGGTTCGGTACGTGGGCATACTCCTATGGCTTTACCGTCAGTGCCGGTTTGGGTGAATATGCCCGCCGCATTATCGACGGCGAAGCGGAGAAAGGCAGCCTTGCTGATTTGTCAAAAGCGCTGGGTGTTTTTACTCCCAATGCACGGTGGAAGAGCGCATACTATACGGATGCAAATACCGGTGTGCGTGCAAAAAACCAAGCGTTAGTATTTATGGATACTTATATTCTCGGAAAAGGCTTTTTGTCGACAACCGAGCAAGAGGTACCGCAGAAATACTTGAATATGAAATTTAATAAATAGTAGAGAATGGAAACTATTTAAAAAAAGCCTCCTCAGCAGAACGGGTACATGGAAAATTTTGAAGTAAACCTGTTCCGAAACGGAAGTTGCGGAATAGGTTACCTTGAATGCGTGTACCCGTTTTTTTTATCGATAGCAAAGAGGAAACATTGAGATCGGATATCTCTATTGTTTATAAGGATGATAGAAGTTTATGAATAATGATGAAGTTATCTTATCCATCAATCATATTACGAAGGAATTTTCAGGAACGCCCGTTTTGCAGGGTGTGAGCTTTGATGTCCATGCGGGAGAAGTGATCGGGCTGGTAGGAGAAAACGGAGCCGGAAAGACAACGCTGATGAGCATCCTGTTCGGTATGCCGGTGATTGCCGAAACGGGCGGCTACGGCGGAACCATTCGGATGCAGGGCAAAGAGGTCGTGTTCAAAACGCCGTTCGACGCTCTCGGTGCGGGCGTCGGGATGGTGCATCAGGAATTTTCGCTGATTCCGGGTTTTTCTTCCGGTGAAAATATTATGCTGAACCGCGAGCTTGAACGGGAAAGCATTATCTCCGACCTCTTCGGCCCGCGGCTTACGACATTGAATCGAAAAGCGATGCACGAGCGGGCGCAGAACACACTCAATCAGCTCGGTGTTTCGATCAGCTCGAAAACACATATTTCCGAAATGCCGGTGGGGCACAAGCAGTTTACCGAGATCGCCCGCGAAATAGACCGCGATAACGTACGGCTTTTGGTGCTGGATGAACCGACCGCCGTTCTTACCGAATCCGAAGCGGAGGTGCTCCTTAAATCCATCAAAGCGCTGGCGGAGAAGGGTATCGCGGTTATCTTTATCTCCCACCGCCTGCATGAGGTTATGGAAATTTGCGATCGGGTGGTGGTACTGCGCGACGGCGTTTCAATCCAAGACACGGAAACGGAAAAGACGGACATACAAGCGATTGCGGCGGCAATGGTCGGAAGAAAGGTGGAAGGACAAACCGCCGAAAGAACGGTACGGCAATTTGACGAAACCATCCTCGAGGTAAAACATCTGTGGGTAGATATGCCGGGAGAGCTGGTCAACGATGCAAGTTTCTCCGTTAAAAGGGGCGAGATATTCGGCATCGGCGGTTTGGCGGGGCAAGGAAAAATCGGTATTCCTAACGGCATCATGGGACTTTTCCATGCGGGCGGTGAGGTTATCTTTAAGGGTAAGCCGCTCGATATTACCAAAACTGTAAAAGTTCTTTCTGAAGGGCTTGCTTTTGTCTCCGAAGACCGGCGTGGCGTCGGCCTTTTGCTGGACGAAAGCCTTGACTGGAACATTGCGTTTACGGCAATGCAGGCAAAGCATAAATACCTAAAAAAATATCTCGGCGGGTTAATCACCGTCCGCGACGAAAAAGCGATGAAAGCGCTTGCCGACGATTATATCAAGATGCTGCAAATTAAATGCACCGGTTCCCAACAAAAGGCGCGGGAGCTTTCCGGCGGTAATCAGCAAAAGCTGTGTTTGGCAAAAGCATTTTGTCTGGAGCCAGATTTGCTTTTTGTCGCGGAGCCGACGCGGGGTATTGATGTCGGCGCTAAAGCGCTGGTGTTGGAAGCAATCCGTACATTGAATAAAGAAAAAGGCGTTACCGTTGTGATGATTTCGAGTGAACTTGAAGAGCTGCGGTCTGCGTGCGACCGTATTGCCGTCGTATTCCAAGGCAAGGTTGCTCACGTGCTGCAGCCGTCCGAAGATCCGGCGGAGTTTGCACTTTATATGGCAGGAGTAAAATAAATGGAACAGTTAAAAAAACAGATTGCGGCATTCGGATGGCCGCGCATTATTATTTTCTTGTTTTTATTATCGCTGTTTATTGCCGCGCCTTTTGTGAACGTCAATATCGGCGCATCCCTTTCGGATACGATAAACCGCTTCGGTATGAATGCCCTCTTGGTACTTGCGATGGTGCCGATGGTGCAAGCGGGGTGCGGTCTTAACTTCGGTTTATCGCTCGGCGTTATCGGCGGGTTGCTCGGTGCAACGATAGCGATGGAGTTGAGTTTAACCGGATGGGCGGGCTTTTTTTCAGCTGTCCTGTTTACAGTGCTCATTTGCGCGGTGATCGGGTATGCCTACGGTAAACTGTTGAATCTGATTAAGGGCGAAGAAATGACCATCGCTTTGTATGTCGGCTTTGCTGCGGTTATGTTCATGTCGATTTTATGGCTGCTGTTGCCGTACACCAATCCGACGATGGTGTGGGGTTATGCGGGAAAAGGTTTACGTACAACCATCACGCTCGAAGGATACTGGCTGAAAATACTGAACAATTTATGGGCCTTTAAAATCGGCGCGTTCGTATTTCCGACCGGGCTTATTCTCTTTGTCTTTATCTGCTTTTTTATTATGAAGGTATTTATGAAGACACGGACGGGAACGGCGTTGACTGCGGTCGGTTCAAATCCCGAATTTGCACGGGCAAGCGGCGTGAATATCGACCGAGCGAGGATTATCAGTACGGTGCTGTCTACCGTTATCGGCGGCGTCGGGATTTTGCTGTATCAGCAAAGTTTCGGCTTTATTCAGCTGTATCAGGCTCCGCTTTTTATGGCGTTTCCGGCGGTAGCGGCTATTCTGATCGGCGGCGCCTCGGTCAATAAGGCGTCGATTTTAAATGTGATGCTGGGAACATTTTTGTTTCAAGGTATTTTAACAATGACTCCCTCCGTTATTAATAGTGTGCTGCAAACCGATATGTCGGAGGTTATCCGTATTGTCCTGTCAAACGGTATGATCTTATATGCACTGACGCGGAAAACGCAGGCGGCGAGGTAGATTATGGTATCGTCTAATATGCTTAAAAAAAAGTGGGAACATTTTTCCGCGGTAGATTTTATTCTGGATAATTTGGTATCCATCATATTTTTGGTTATTTCGTTCCTTGCCATTCCCGTGTCGGGGTTATCGGCGCACCATATTATCGCCGAAATTTTAACGCGGATCGGCAGAAACTCCTTTTTGGTGTTTGCGCTCATCCTGCCGATTATGGCAGGGATGGGGATTAACTTCGGGATGGTGCTCGGTGCGATGGCAGGGCAGATCGGCCTTATTTTTGCAATGGACTGGAGCATCGGCGGTATCTACGGGCTGGTGTTTGCAGCCGGTATCGGGATGCCGCTTTCCATCCTGCTCGGGATTGTTGCCGGTTCGGTGCTGAATCGCGCCCGCGGGCGGGAAATGGTTACGAGCTACATCCTCGGTTTTTTCTTTAACGGGATTTATCAGTTCTTTGTGCTGTACATCCTCGGGTCGGTTATTCCGATGCACAATAAGGCGATTATGCTTTCCCGCGGCTACGGGGTGCGTAATACGCTTGAGTTAGCGCCCGTCCGGCAGATGCTCGATACGGCCATTCCCTTGACAATTGCAGAGTTTAAAATTCCGATTCTTTCGTATCTGATTATCATTGCGCTGTGTTTTTTTATCGTGTGGTTTAGAAAGACAAAACTCGGACAGGATATGCGGGCAATCGGTCAAAATCAAGCGGTTTCGCTCGCCTCCGGTATTGCGGTTGAGCGGACACGGATTATTTCGATTGTTATTTCGACGGTGCTTGCCTGTATCGGGCAGATTATCTTCTTGCAGAATATGGGAAACATGAGTACCTATAACGCGCATGATCAAACCGGTTTCTTTGCTGCCGCGGCAATCCTTGTCGGAGGCGCTTCGGTGAATAAGGCAAGTATTAGAAACGTCTTTATCGGCATTATCTTGCTGCACTTTTTGTACATCGTTACACCGATGGCGGGACAGCACCTTTTTGATTCTGCGATGATCGGTGAATACTTTAGACAGTTTTCCGGCTATGCGGCGATTGCGTTATCGCTTGTCATGCACGCGGCGCGTAATCAAAAGAATGCGGAAAAACAGCGAGCTGCGCTGCGGGCCGAAAGCGGGAGGGCATAATGATTCGAGTACGTTCAAAAAAAGGTCAGCGGCTGGTTAAAATAGGCTTGGTTGTTTTTTACTTGCTCATTATGGCGCTTATGTTTTTATTCGGCCGCTCTCATACCGTGCTGATAGACAACAACAACGATCCGAACGGTGCATATAAAGCGATTGACGGTTGTACTATTTCGTTTAACGGAGAAAAGCCGATCGAGATGTTTAAGGGCGACCGCGATAAAATTATGCTGCGGGGGCCGACGCATCATGTAAAGGTTAGCTTTTTTAACGGGCAAGAAGATGTTACCGGTACTATCACCATTCCGCTTTTTGAAGATGCGGTGATGGTGTCTATTCCGGCCTTTACTAAAGGAGAAAATGCCGTCACTCATTTTGAGCTGTATGCTCCGGTAGAAGAGTAGAGCAGGGGGATAGCGATGTCCAAAAAGTAACGCTTTTGAGACATCGCCCATGGTTTATCCTAGTTAGGGCTTTACGGTTTGAATTTTAATCAGTATGTTATATGCAAATGCTAATCGGCAAAGGATTACCGATTGATGTGAGGAGCCTGCTATGATGCGTTCATTATTATTAACCGTTAGACAGCTTATCAATGCCTATCTTTTTTTGTGCTTTATTAAGATTTTGTTGTCGTGGGTTCCTTCTGCGGCGTATTCATCATTCGGCAGGGTATTGTCATCCATCTGCGATCCTTATCTGAATTGGTTTAGACGCTTCAGATTTACCCGCATCGGTATGGTCGATTTTTCTCCCATCATATCGCTCGGGATATTGTCCATTGCTGCACAACTTATCACGTCCATTCTTGCAACCGGTACGATTTCCGTCTGGGCGGTAGTTGTGAGCATCATACAACTGATGTGGTCGTTTATCAGCTTTATCTTGAATCTACTCATCATTTTCCTGATTATCCGATTGGGATACGATCTTTTCGGCTCATCGAACAGCTCTCCGTTTTGGTATAACTTGGATAGATTTTTAAGCCCCGTTATTGCCAAGAGTACCGGCTTTTTTCAAAGAAAACCGCTGCAATATCGTACTCGACTGATATTGACGATTATCCTTATACTTTTACTCCGCATTGTGCTTGGCCTTTTTTTCGGTTCTCTGGTGTTCCAGTTCCAAGTGATACGGTTTATGTAGAAAACACTACGGATCACTATTGACTATCAATTACTGAAAATCAGAGCCGAGATTTTTAGGTAATGGAGTTTACTTAAAAAGGATATCGCTTTTCCGTACGCCTTGATCGGGCAGGGCAGCGAGTGCGGCGGAGAGTGGTTGCTGCGTAACGGGGTCGAGATAATCGGGATAAAGCTCCAGCAGCGGGATGAGTGCGAAGGCTCGCCGGTATACCGCCGGATGAGGGATGATCAGCGGCGGATTATTGAGTCTGACGATTTGATTCCCGAAAAAAAGTATATCGATGTCGAGCGTGCGAGGGCCTTTCGGAATCTCGGCTTCGCGGTTTCTTCCGTAATCCGCTTCAATATGCTGGAGTGTTTTAAGCAGTGATGCGGGACTTCCTGCATAGTTTCCCGAGACAATCATGTTGTAAAAATCATCTTGATCGCAGTAATCCTGCGGCTTTGTGATATAGACGGAAGAGGTTCGAGTATCGTCCAAAAATGATACGAGTCGCTCGATTGCACCTGTGAGGATCGCTTTTGAATCTCCACGGTTTGATCCGAGTCCTAATATAATTGTTTCCATAATTAAATTTTTCGACAAAATTTTCGGCCTCTTTACAAGGGAATAGTATATTTTTATAGTATCAGTATCATTTTGCATAAGGATGCCGTAAAAACGGTAATTTTTTCGGAAATCAACCTGTCCTGCAAAAGTTTTTATAGGAGGAGATACTGTGAGTAAATTTTTGGCGGATGTTTCTTTTTGGGAGCTTTTTCCTCAGGCGCAGCTCGGTGTGGTGCTGTTAAAGGGGATAAACAATAGCGGCGAAAGCGTCCGTGATATAAAGGTGCTGCTTTCACGGAGCAACGCCGATGCGGAAAAATTTTTGGTAAAAAACGTATTCAGCGAAAATCCCGTTATCGCTATTTGGCGGGATGCATATCGTAAGTTTAAGACAAAGAAAGGGGTTCGATGCAGTATCGAAGCGCTGTTGAAGCGGGTAGAAAAACAGAATCCCGTTTCGTACATCAATCCGTTGGTAGATATTTACAATGCCGCTTCGCTTCAATTCGGTTTGCCGTGCGGTGCGGAAGACAGCGATGCCTTTGACGGCGATTTAATTCTCGGTGTTACAAAAGGCGGCGATGATTTTTTTGCGCTCGGCGATGAGGAGCATAGCCAGACATTGGAAGGAGAGCTTTGTTACCGCGATAACAAAGGTGCAATATGCCGCTGTTTTAATTGGCGCGACGGTCAGCGCACGATGATTACGGAAAATACAAAAAATGCCTTTGTCATTATGGAAAATCTCGACCCTTCACGATTGGAAGACTTAAAAGCTGCATTGGCGCTTATCGGCGAGTATGCTCAAAAGTACCTTGGAGCCTCGGTTACAACTGAAATTTTGACGCAAGCGAATCCTTCTATAGAGCTGTAATCAACACCCCCGAGGCAGAGCGTTGCCGCGGAACAGCGGGTATTAAAC
>NZ_CALHGC010000170.1 GCF_938029485.1 uncultured Treponema sp.
AAAAAAGCGCATCATCATACACAGCATAATCAGGATAGATTTGGGAACGCGCAGGTTTTGCCAGCTTGCCATCAGCCTGCTCGGATTGCTTGTTGCGATAGCGGCGGCAAACATCACCAGCGGGATTGACCGTGCAAAGGTGTGCAGGATGACATACAGCAGCGCTGTATGCGGTGCACAAAGAAAGCTGAGCGCCTGCAATATACAATAGAAGAGACACAAGCGCCCCGCCGTCCGCACCTCTTTTGCCTGCCATAGATAGCAGCTTGCCAGAAGACACAGCAGGTGCATTTGCCCGAGCCGTTCATATAAAAACCAAACGACGGCGGCGCAGAGCGTAACGGCAAGGTGAGTCCGAGGATCGAGATTCCGCACGGCTTACGCTAACTTTGCTTTTTTGATGTGCTTTTTGAAAAACAGCATACCTGCCCAAAAACCTAAAGCTGCAAGTGCTGCCGAAATCAACCCGATGAGCAGCATCATATCGACCGAACCGTAGAAGCGGATCAGCGTTTGCTTCCCTTCTTCGGTATATGAATCGCCCAAACTTTTTAAGTACTGCTCCTTAAAAAAGAACAGCGGAATTGAACTGCCCCATGCGTACAGCGTCCAATACACCACATACCCGATGCCGTTCCGCAGCGGATTTTTATAAGCAGCATCCCCCAGCATCACCAGCTCACAAATCACTCCGACAGCAAGCATCACTGCCGAAAACCACACCGATCCGAACACAGCCATCATCAAACCGCAAAAAACAGCCGTGATAAAAAACGTTCCATGCTTTGCGGTTTTGTTGGACATCACGATGTACAGTGGCGCGCAGAAAAAAGCCATAACCCCGACATAAAAAAGGTAATCGAGCGCAGGCGTTGCGGCAACCGTCATAATCATCTTGACAATCACCATGATAACCAACATCGCGATATTAAAAATCGAAAGCGTGATAATATCCTTTAACCGCAGCCGAGTCGCCCCTTCCGTTTTTGCTTCCATGATAGTATCTCCTTTTTGTATCAATAGCTCCATCTCATAACTGCCGGAACTGTTATTCGAGTTAGTAGCTGCTAACTCATGAAAATACTATAGCGTCAACAGGATTGTTCTTTCCACTCCATTACGCCGAAACCTATCCGAAAAGCCGGAAAGTTTTGAAATGCGGTACTTATTCCGATGTCTTCGTCATGTATGATATTGACAAATAGTGTAATACAATTTAGCATTACACAGTGTATATACGAATAGGTGCGGAAACATACGGCTGATTTCCGCACGTAAAGCGAGTGGCAAGGAGCGGGACATTTATTATGACAGACTTAGAGCAATTTATAACAGCTTGTGAAGCCCATGCGGTTCCTGATGACGAAATAGATTTTTCCGATATTCCGGAGTTGACCGGCGATCAGATAACGCAGATAAGGCCGAGCCATCTTGTTAATAAAGCAATGTGGAAACCGCAAAAAAGGGTATTAAGTATCAGGATTGATGCGGATTTACTCGAAGCGCTCAAAGCGAGCGGTAAGGGATGGCAAACGCGGCTCAATGACTGGATTAGAAACGGCGTTACCTCCCATTACTTTTAATTACAAATAGCCTGCTGCCGATATTCCCTCGGCGGGCAACCGAACATCGTTTTAAAAGCGGAGGAGAACTTATTCGGATTTTCGTATCCGACCGATGCGGCAATGTCCGTGATTGATTGGTCGGTATCACGTAAGAGCTGCGCCGCTTTTTGCATCTTATATTCTTTTTGAAAAGCATGAATCGGTTTGCCGTATACCGCCTTAAAACAGTCTTTCATCATCGTTAAACTTATACCGTATTTTTGAGATAGGCCTTTCAGCCGCAGCTTCCCGTTCCGGTTTTCCGTAATATCCGCTTTAATCGCTTTGATCTTTTTTATATATGCGCCCGAAAAGCAGACATGTTCCGCTGCTTGCTCTTGCGATTCATAATGCTGCAATAAAAACAGCAGTTCTAAAACTTTAAGTTGTAGATACGCCTTTGTTTCATCAGGAGAATAGCAGAGACTTTGCGATGCGTTATATAATTCGGTAAATACACGGAGCAATATGTCCGGTGTTTTGAATACTGCGCATCGGTTATCGGGACAGAGCTTTTTCAGCATTGCCGGTAAATCGAAAGCCATACAGGCGATTACGGTTTGAAAAACCTTACCCGCTTTTTTTAGATCGATAATGAGCGTACAGCCCGTGTAATACCCTAACGGAAAATACGGTTTT
Source organism: uncultured Treponema sp. (assembly GCF_938029485.1). Lineage (GTDB taxonomy): Bacteria > Spirochaetota > Spirochaetia > Treponematales > Treponemataceae > Treponema. The sequence goes on from NZ_CALHGC010000170.1 coordinate 2,244, forward strand.
TCGGTTTGCGCTTCCAAAATACCGACGGCGCAATCACCTTCTCCAATATAGGTAAAATAGCCGCTCTTATATTCGCATTCAAACCGCCCCGATTTACAATACGCTATTTCGATAACATCGGGCGCCGAATGTTTCCGATAATCGCACGTAGCTGCTTCAAAAGTTGTCAGCGCGTAATCGATTCCCGGAAACAAATGGAATACTTTCATCCGCCCGTTCGGCGTGTCGCAGTTGATTGCATACTCGGTTACCGAATCGGCAATATCTACAATCGCAGCGCCCGTCCCATACCATTGCCAATCCAAACTTTTTACCGGTTTCATCTTTCACCTTCTTATTCAAAAAAGATATATCATGTATATCTGTATGTCAATGAAAGTGGTATTCTGTGGCATTGCGACTTAAAAGATTTTTGCTACGTTTGCGCCGTAACATTCGGAATAAAATCTGGTAATCGGATTACTTTCGCAGTATAATACACATCATCTAAGGAGCGTAGAAAAATGATGTGGGCGGTTTTCGCACTCTTATCCGCTGTATTTGCAGCGCTTACTTCTATTTTGGCAAAGGTCGGAATTGAAGGGGTAAACTCAAATTTGGCGACAGCGTTGCGGACGGTTGTTGTGTTGGCAATGGCGTGGGGCATGGTGTTTCTGACCGGTGCTCAACACGGAATAGTAAACATCAGCAGGAAAAGCTGGGTGTTTTTGATCCTTTCGGGTCTTGCAACAGGCGCTTCGTGGCTGTGTTATTACAAGGCGTTGCAGCTTGGCGAAGCGTCCAAAGTGGTTCCTATCGATAAATTAAGCGTAGTCATCACATTAATTTTAGCAGTGATTTTCCTCCACGAGAATATCACTGCAAAATCGGTAATCGGTTCGCTGCTGATTACGGCAGGCACACTGTGCATGGTGTTATAAGTGGGGCAAAAGGTTTTCCCCTTAACCGATTATCCTTTCCCTTATTTTTACCTATAATTTATTGGTTGAAGACGGAGAACTGAGGCGAGTAGGAACAGTAAAGCGTATCTGCTATTATCGGTTAATGGAGAGGTAAAGTGATATAATAAAAATCAAGCGTGATTTTTATTTCCCTTGACGATTTGGTATATATATTGTATATACTACATTTACGGAGGATATTATGCAAGCAGTAGTTCAGAAATGGGGGAATAGTCTTGGGCTTAGAATTCCGTCACTTTGGGCAAAAGATAATAATATTAAAAATGGAAGTAAAATAGAAATAATTGCCGAAAGAGGGAAAATGATAATTCTTCCTCAGAAAAAATCACTTGAAGATTTTATGAATCTTGTTACAGATCAGAATCTCCATTCAGAAATAAACACTTTTGAAGCAGTAGGAAAAGAAGAATGGTAATGAGCGGTTTTATTCCTGAAAAAGGAGATTTAGTTTGGTTGGAATTTAATCCGCAAGCAGGACATGAACAACAGGGGCATAGACCGGCGATTTGTGTTTCTCAAAAATTATATAATCAAAAAACAGGATTGGCTTTGTTTTGTCCAATTACAAGTCACATAAAAGGCTATCCATTTGAAGTAGTGTTAAATAGTCATTCAATAAAAGGTTGTATTTTAAGTGATCAGATAAAAAACTTGGATTATGTTCAAAGAAAATGCAGTTTTATAGAAAAAGCTTCAGAAGATGAAATAAATTCTGTAGTCGATAATATAAAATTGATGCTTAAATAATGGACACATAACACCCGCTTCAACCTGACATTGCCTTTACAGCAATGCAGGTTAAGTGGTAGTTAGACAGACAGTTGCTATACGCAACTGCTTAACCATCTCTTCGACCGTATAAGTAACAGCAGAAAGAGGAGTATAAGGATGAAAAAAGACACTGTTTCATCGTTCACAAATGCGGCGCGGTTGAGTTTGACCTTTAAAATCGGCGGGATCTTTTTGTGTTCGTTCGTAGTTTTTATTGCAGTCATTTTGCCGTTAAGTGTTTATACCGTTGATTCTACTGCCCACACGGCGGTTCATAATATAGTAACAAAGCAGCTTCAATCATCTCTCAATATGGGGGCGGAATATCTTCATACTTTATACGGAGATTTAAAAGCGGTAAACGGCGTTTTATATGGCAGTGAAAAACCCGTTGATCCGAGTGCGGTCGACACGCTGGCACAAAAGCTCGGAATTGAAGTTACTATTTTTGCCGCCGAAAACGGTGAATTTAAACGGATTATGACAACAATAAAAAATAGTGATGGAAGCACAGCCGTAGGTTCTTATTTGGAAAAAGGCGCTGCCTATGATGCCGTTTCGTCTAAAAACTCTTATGCCGGACGAACTAAAATATTAGGTAAGAACTTTATATCGGCGTATGTACCGATAATGGTAAACGGCGTTGTCGATCATGTTGTCTTTACCGGCTCTCAGGTTGATGATATAGAAGAAATGATAAACAGCGGAATAAAAAAATCCGTTGTTTATATCATTTTAATTTCGCTATCCATTTTGCTTTTTGTTGTTATTATCAGCATTTTCATTGTTAAAAAAATAATTATAAAACCGATATCGAAAACGATTACCGTATTTCAAGAGGTTGGAAACGGTGATTTGACGGTTAATGTGCCTTTACTCGGTAATGATGAACTTACCGATATGTCGGGGTATTTTAATCAAACAATTGCAAAGATGAGAGATTCGTTGACATCAATTCATAACGGAGCAACTGAAATGCGAGCGGTTGGTATTCAACTTGCAAATAATATGACCGAAACGGCAAGCGCCGTACAGCAAATAACCACTAACATTGACGGGGTAAAACAGCAGGCAATGACGCAGGCTGCAAGTGTTAGCGAAACCGCCGCTACAGTGGAAGAAATTATCCGCACTATCAAACAGCTGAACAGTGGCATTGAAGTCCAATCAAGCAGTGTTGCACTGTCTTCAAGTGCAATCGAACAAATGGTCGCAAATATTGCGTCAATAACGCAAACGCTGGATAAAACAAATGGGGTAATTAAAACGCTTGCAAGCGCCACTGCAGACGGCAAAGAAACGGTGTCTGGTGCAAACACGGTAACACAGAAGATAGCCGAAGAGTCAGGCGGATTACTTGAAGCAAGTAATGTTATTCAACACATTGCAAGTCAAACGAATCTTTTGGCAATGAATGCCGCTATCGAAGCAGCTCATGCAGGTGAGGCAGGTAAGGGCTTCGCCGTCGTTGCCGATGAAATTAGAAAGCTTGCCGAAGAATCGAGTATGCAAGGAAAAAACATCACTACAACATTAAAATCATTAAGCAGTGAAATTCAGGCATTAAGAAATTCTGCGCAAACAGCGGAAGAAAAATTCAATATTATTTTCCAGTTATCGGAACAAGTAAATGACATGAGCCACCGGCTGATGGAAGCTATGAGTGAACAAGAAAAAGGCAGCAAAGAGGTGCTTATTGCGATTAAGGATATCAATGCGGTAACGGCAGAAGTACAAGCCGGTTCTGAACAAATGCTTAAAGGCGGAGAAGGCGTTGCGCAAGAAATGCGCAAGCTGGACGAACTTACCCGCATTATTTCCGGCAGTATGAACGAGATGGCTTCCGGAGCCGTACAAATAAGCAACACCGTCCAAGATGTCAACGAAATAACGCAAAAGAATAAGGCAAGTATTGAGCATCTGACAAGAGAAGTAAATAAGTTTAAAGTATAGGTGGTGTCTAACACCCGCTTCAACCTGACATTGCCATTGAGTCAATGCAGGTTAAGCGAGAAGTTATACGGACGCCCGCATTGGGGCGCATTAAGAGATATGAAAGAATTGGAGTAGAAAATAATAATGATACTTATAATAATCATTCCTTTATTGGTAATTTATATTCCTTTTCTTTTTAGTAAAAATGAAAACAGTAACTTATATTTCAAAATAATTATGATAGTATCAAATATAGGTTTAATGTTACTGTCATTTTTTTCTTTTCAATTAACAAGGTGCCTTAGTTTTGTTGGAGTAATTGCATACTTGTATTTATGTATGCTAATTATAATTTTAAATATCCTGTTTGTTATAACAAACATTGTAAAACAAAAGAATATAAGAAAATTATTTTTCTTATATTCTTTTGTTTTTTCTATTTTCTTTAGTTTCCTGATTATAAAAAATCAGGTATCTGAAAAAATTGCTTTAAAATTTGAATTTACAAAATATAAAAATGAACTTGACAGTTATATTATAAATAATGTAAACAATGAAAATATACGAATATTTGATAATTATATAGGAATTATATGGGATCCTGGTTTTTTAGATAGTTATAGTGTTATAATTTATGATAAAAATAATAATTTAGATATTTTATATGATTCATCTGAAGAGATGTTTAAAGATAAAAAAATGTATCATGAGTTTAAAAAAGCTTTTGAATATGAAAAAATAGTCAATATAATAAAAATTGAAGATAATTATTACAGATGTA
>NZ_CALHGC010000171.1 GCF_938029485.1 uncultured Treponema sp.
GTCATTGATCGAAAAAGGAGTAGCTGCACGCCATCCGTAAGAGGAGCGTCAGCACACCATTGTATTATCGAAAAAACTGAATAGGAGACTGTTCAAAGATAGAACGTTTTGAATGGTCTCCTGCTCTATAGTGTTCCGTCACCGACGGTTTTGATGTTCACGCAAGTTCGAAATGAGCTGTCAAAATGAGCGTTGTCTATCGTATCATTTTATGATATCCTAAACCGATATGGCTGTTTTACTATTATTTTGTCTTCCGCTCATTTTTTTCTCTTACGCCTTTCAATTAGAAGAAAAAAATAAGCATATCTTTATGTTTTTTGTCGGTATCGCAGCGGCAACGCTGTTCTTACTGATCGAGCCTTTTTTTTACGCAAAAACGGATGGCTCTATCGATTCGTTAGGGAGTTATTTTTTTCATTCCTTTTTTGTGGATACCTTTATTCCTTTTTGTGTGGTACTGTTGATTGCGCTAATCTTTTCCGGTTTTAACGCGTTGCCGATTCCGGCAGCGCTGTTCGGTCTGTTTACCGTAAAAATATATCAGCAATTATTTCTCGCCAGCACACATCTCCGCATTATACCCATTGTACTCTGCATCATTCTGTACGCAAGCGCTCTTTTTATTCTGGATGCACTCTTACATTTTTGTACCGATATCACCTTCTATTACGCCGTTGCCTACGCTCTTTGCTTTCTTCTATATATAGGGATCATTATGCTGGGTACTTTTGCGCTGGGGCTTCATTATTTTAAAGGAAATCCGCTCATCTACGGTTCCATTTTAGCAGGACTTACTTTAATCGGTACGGTACTCCACTTTATACTATACCGGCAGGGAAACGCCGGTTAACCGGCCGAACAAAAAATACAAAAAAGCCGTCTCCCTCTTGTATATTTCCCCCGCTCTGCCGATACTGTAGAAAGAGTTCTTTATCCGCTGCGGAATTGATGACTCATTATCTCATGTTTGAGAATTACGGAGTTGTTTGACAAAGTTTTCTTTTCAGACTATAATGAGGAAGATTTCTTAGAATATCGGCGGAAATAAAAGGAGTTGTGAATGAAACAAGGCGTTGTTAGTACGATCTTTGTTCTGATGTTTGCGGTCGTTTGTACTCCATTGGCAGCGCAGGATAGCGGTGTTAATTATCAAACGTATATGGTGGAGACCTTTGACTCCCCCGAATCATCAGAGATAACATGGAACGGTATTGGGAGTAAGTTTATCACCGAAGGTTATCCTATCTTACAGTATTTTGACGGAATGCCGAACGCTCTTCGGGTTATGCAATCCGATTCCGATAAAGAATACAAATTTTTAGGAATGCAGTTTAAATTTAACCGCCAAGGCGATAACTGGGTCGATCTCTATCCGACAAAAAGCTCAGGCGATAATGCCGCTCCTTATGAAATCCCCTTAAAAGGGGTTGTCCAAAGATTTGATCTTTGGGTCTGGGGCGCAGGCTATGCGTATGATCTTGAAATTCTGGTACGCGATTGCAATGGACGGATACATACATTACCGGTCGGAACATTAAATTACCATGGATGGAGAAATCTGGCGGTTACCGTTCCGAGCAATATTCAACAACGGTCACGCTATCTGTCACAGCGTAAATATATGACCTTTGTCACATTTAGAATCCGCACTCAGCCTACGGAGAACGTTGATGACTTTTATGTTTTCTTTGATGAATTCAAGGCATTGACAAATACTCGTATGGCTTCTTATGACGGTTTTGAGTTAGAGAATGCCAAGTTTGATAATGCCGATTCAAATAAGGAGGGCGGAAAATAATGACAAAAAAATATTTTACCGTAGCAGCATTATTGTCAGTATTATCGTTGTTTGCCTTTGCCCAAGAGAATACTCGTGATGCGTCATCCTTGGATCAGGTAGATGCTTCACGGATCGGTGTCGAATCTGCAGAACAGCGCTTAAAAGAAGTTTCGATTGATAAGTTTGAAAACGAAGGTTCTTGGGTTTGCTCCATGTCTTCGGACGAAGGAGTTATTCAAGGCCGCCTATTTGACGGCGCACCCAAACAGAAGAAAGCAATCCCGGAAGAAGAAAACCTTAATCTCCCCGACAGCAAAGTTTACGGTACAAAGGTGTCCTTCTACCGCCGTGGTTATAACAGCTTTGAAGTCCGTGCCGTCAAACCGATTCCGGTCGAAGGTATTACGAAAACCGTCAGCGTCTGGGTTGTCGGAAGAAGCTATCCGCACGTTTTAAAACTCCTTCTTGAAGACTATATGGGACAGCAGTTTGAACTCTATGTAGGAAAACTGAACCATGCAGGCTGGAAGCTGATGACGGTTGCCGTTCCCCCGCAGAATGCAGCGGGAACAGGTATCGTACAAAAAGATTATCATTACGGTACCAGTATGGGCTTAAAGATTGTAGGTTTCCGCATTGAATGCAATCCGTGGGAAGCTTACGGCAATTACTACATCTATTTCGATGATCTCCGTGCGGTTACCGATCTCTATGAAATCGATCTGCGCGACGATGACGATATGAAAGACAGCTGGTAATCTTCTGTTCCATATCAGTTGATTAGATGATTAAAACCGGTGCCTATTCGGTACCGGTTTTTTTATATACATGATAGCGCCCTGCCTTTGTATAGAAGGCTATTTTTTTACATTTCTTTAAAAACGATAGAATATACGATGTATATACACCGCTTCCCAATTTTCTTACATCAGCACTGATAAATACATTAGGAAGCCTTGCCATAAACGGCGCGATCAAGCTATCGACACCGTAGAATTTCTCCTCTCGGTGTATTTTTAGCAGTTTTTTATCAACAATACGCGGCTTTTTATACCTGCTCCGTCCCTTTTTATCATCTATTTTAATAACTTCGCAATCAACATAGAGGATTTGTACCGTAAGATTCGGATTATCAAGACAGTGTACGATCCCTAACAGTTCTCTAAAAATTTGATAAAAAGTACCGTGTTTAGGACTTTTACGGCAGCTGCGTTTAGTACCGTCGGCATTCAGCGTCAAGATATACGCGTTTTCTATGATGGGATAGACAATTCGAATAGGATACAGCGGCAAAAGTTTCTCTAATTTAGCTTTTAGGGCGGAAATCTTGGATGTTTGTATTTCGATTATTTTTCCCGCATCGTAAATATCGCAGATAAACCCTTCAACCGGAGTTTCCTGCACGGCAGTGCCGCTGCTATACAAGTCCTTTAGGGTACGGTGCAGCTGCGTTTCATTATATGTGTTGATCATTCGCTAGATGTACGCACGCAATTCGGCCGCATCCAACTGTTCCATCGTATAATAGGTTGTAACAATACCCCTTTCTTCACGAGTGCGCTTTCCGGATACCTGATACACAATCATCCTATTGGTCGGAAGCGGCGGCGTTAATCGATTACCGTTCATATCGTACAATGCACCGATCGTCAATGTACCGGAAATCTCCTGCATATCACCGTCGGGGAATACCATATAATATTCATAGAGCGTCATGCCGACACTATAGCAGTTTTGCTTAATCCCGCACAAGAGAGCGATGCTAAAAGCGCCCTGTAGAATAGATACAACAGATAATTGTGCATCCCTTGCCATTTACATAAAAATAATACATACTGAGAGATTATGAAACGGCCACTTTCTCGTTATCATTATCATCATACTCCAGACTCTATAAAAAAATGCGAAAAGAACTTGACACGCCGGAAGGCGCCCTGCATAATTCGCAGTTCGCAGTTCGCAGTTCGCAGTTCGCAGTTCGCAGTTCGCAGTTCGCA
>NZ_CALHGC010000172.1 GCF_938029485.1 uncultured Treponema sp.
AGATACCACAGGTTCATATCTCTACTCATATAATTTAGGGAATGTCTATTTTTTGCAAAGTCGTTTTACAGAGGCGGAGGAGGCTTATACTGCGTCGTTGGCAGCACGCCGTGCCTATCCACCGGCGGTGTTGAATAGAGCGAATACCTATATTAAATTGGAACAATATCCGCAAGCATTGGAAGATTATAAATTTTATTTAAACCTTGATCCTGCTACTTCCCAAAGACAGGCAATTCAGCGTATGGTATCGCTTTTGGAATCGGAACAGCGTGAGGCGGAAATGATTCGGATGCAGGAAGAAGCACGGAGGTTGGCGGAAGAAGCCGAACGGAAGGCCGCAGAAGATCGATATAAAAAGTTACAAGATGAAATAAATGCTAATTTACAATCAGTGGATAATGCTTCTTCTCTTTCTGTCGGATCGGATGAAACACTTGACTATTCGGAGGACTATAATCTTGAATGATTTACACAAATATTTAATAGGAACGGCGGCGGGTATTGTACTGTGCCTTTTAATTTGGGGCGGGTACTCTCTTATTTTCGGTAGAAAAGGAACAAATAACATACCGATTTCAAAAAATGAACTGAATGGTGACGCTATGGGAACCTCTCCAGGGCGCTCTTCCGATATTTTAGGGAATAATGGTGCGTTTGTACCCGAAAATGACAACAATGAACTCACGCAGGAACAACAGGAACGGCTTTTGGCTGCACAAGCTGCAAATGAAAGTCTTACTAAAAAGTATGATCCCCAAGATGGAAGCAACGTACAAAATCAGCAAAGTTTATCGAACGGTCAAGCGGATGGAACCGGGGATGCCTATCAGGGAGTATTCGGCTATGACACGCTTGCGCTTAACCGCGGAACACAGGAACAGGAAGCAGTACGGGAAATAGGAAATCAAAAACTTGAGGAAGGACGCAATAAAGTACGCGCTCATATTGTGCAAGGGAAAAATGCTGCTCAAAAAAATCAGCTGGGCAATGCACTCACTGCTTTTGAACGGGCTGATGAAGCTATGCCTGATGACAAAGATTTTGAAGCATCTTCATATTACGATATAGCATCTTCGCTCTTTTTATTATCAAAAACGGTGCCTGATGTTCAGACTGCTCAAAAAGCTCGGGATGAAGCTGAACGGTATATAAAGAAATCTCTCGCGGCTCGCAATAAT
>NZ_CALHGC010000173.1 GCF_938029485.1 uncultured Treponema sp.
CATGCGTCCGATAAATGATCAGCATAAGGTACCGCGCGCAAAGCTCGCATATATTTTGGATTCCACCGCAGCTCCTGTGTGCATTCTGGCACCTGTTTCAAGCTGGGTGGTTACCGTTATGTCTATCGTAAGAAATTCCGAAGGTTTCAGTAAACTCGGCATCAGCGATTTTGAATTTTTTATCCGCGCTATTCCGTACAACCTCTATGCGTTGACAACAATCTTGATGATTCTTGTCATCATCTTTTTTAAATCCGATTTCGGTCCAATGAAAAGATCCGAAAACTTAGCAAAAACAACCGGACGCCTTTGGAACGAAGAAGTCTACGGTGTTATTTCCGGCGATATCCCCGAGGAGCAGACAACCCGTGCAAAACCAATCGATATGCTACTGCCCATTTTGCTTCTTATCGTTTTCGCCATTGCCTTTTTCCCTGCCGTTTCGTGGATTAATGCCGTAAACGGCACTACAATTACTACCATATCGCAAGCGGCCGCATCGATGAGTATCCGTGAGGCTTTCATCAATACCGATTCATCCTATGCGCTTTTTTATGCCATTATCTTTACCTTAGCCGTTACATACCTTTACTATCTTGCACGCCGCCTTATGAATTTGAAAGAAGCAAGTGAAGCTGTCCGCGACGGTATAAAATCTATGGTTCCCGCCCTTATTATCTTAACGATGGCGTGGTCAATCGGATCGGTTATACGCTCATCTCCTGCAGACGGCGGTTTGGGACTGGGGCGTTATCTTTCTGAGCTGGTCGTGAGCAGTTCCTTCCCGTTATGGATACTTCCCGCTATCGTCTTTGCGTTGTCAGCGGTTATTGCATTTGCAACCGGCACGAGCTGGGGTACGTTCGGTATTATGATTCCGATTATTATGCCGATTGCCGTCGGGCTAACGGAAAACGCCGGATTAGCGCAAAACGCTGCGTTTAATGCCATATTTATCTGTATTTCGGCCGTTCTCGGCGGAGCCGTATTCGGCGACCATGCATCCCCGATTTCAGACACAACGATTTTATCTTCTACCGGAGCAGCCTGCCCGCATTTGGAGCATGTTGCAACACAAATGCCTTATGCACTTTTTGTTGCAGCTTGTTCGTTAGTAGGTTTTATCACCGGTGGAATTTTTATGAATATCCTTTCCGCATGGATCGCTGTTTTAGTGGTATTTACCGGTGGCATGATTCTTCTACCAAAGATAACGAAGGGGTAAGGGGACTCCTATTACTATTGGCCTATTACAAAGAGCCGCTTCTAAGGAGTAATTGTATCTTTAGAATCACTGGTAAATGAAGTCTTACTGCAAAACACTACATCAAACGTACGCGGGAAGCATACAGCTATTGGATAAGCCGTTT
>NZ_CALHGC010000174.1 GCF_938029485.1 uncultured Treponema sp.
GTTTTGCGAGGTCTTTTTTATCGATAGCTTGCATTTCGATGTCGTAAATACGTCCGTTACAGTCTTTTGCCCATACGTCAAACCGTACGCCTTTTGCTTTTCCTGCATCATCAATCGGCTTTTGAAAATATGCATACCGTCTACGGCGTTGCATCATCAAAAGTGTACATCCGTGTACACTTTTGATGGCTTTATATCCGGCACCACTATTTTCAACAGACTAAGGGAAAAACTATTCGTAAAACCAACAGCCTCAATTATTCCGCGGCAGTCGGTCTATTTACCTGACGCGTTTACCGAACATCCTTCGCATAGGGCTTTATTCTAGGTGCTTTTTGTGGTATGCTATATTTGTTGTTAAAGTCTGGCATTCCTGAAAAAACAACTGAGTTTTTCGAGATGTCTCTGAGACATTTTTCACCGGCGTTGCCGGAGGGTACCGTCCGAGCTATCCCTTTTCGGGCAGTAGGTTTTGCAAAATGGTCTATATAGGAGCTATGGTATGAAGAAAATCGGTGTTGTAGGTGCAGGCACGATGGGGCAGGGAATTGCCGCATCATTTGCTTCAAACGGGTATCAGGTTACGATGTGCGACATAAAAATCGAATGGGCACAATCGGGAATAGATAAAATTGCAGCAAATTACGATAAATTGGCTGCAAAAGGGAAAATAACGGCGGAAGCGGTCGCTGAAATAAAAGGAAATTTAAAGACTGGTGTATATAAAGATTTAGCCGACAGTGATTTGGTTATCGAAGCCATACTGGAAACAAGCGAAGCTAAAAAAACTCTGTTTACCGAACTGGACGGTATTTGCAAAGAATCCGCCATTTTTGCAACAAATACATCTTCCCTGTCGGTTACCGAAATTGCGAAAGGCATTAAGCATCATGTTATCGGTATGCACTTCTTTAATCCTGCCGATCGAATGAAATTGATAGAAGTTATTTCGGGAATCAATACGCCTGTTGAAGTAAAAAATACCATTATAGAGACCGCTAAGAGTTTAGGGAAAACACCGGTTGAGGTACAAGAATGCCCCGGCTTTGTTGTAAACCGCATTCTGATTCCCATGATTAACGAAGCTGCTTTTATCCTGCAGGAAGGTATTGCGAGCGCCGAACATATCGATACGGCAATGCAGCTCGGTGCAAATCACCCGATGGGACCGCTGGCACTCGGAGATTTAATCGGTCTTGACGTTGTATTGGCGATTATGGATGTCTTGTACCGCGAAACGGGCGACGGCAAATACCGCTGCTGTACGCTTATCCGTAAGATGGTGCGCGGCGGATTACTCGGACGCAAAACCGGAAAAGGTTTTTACGACTATTCAAAGTAACAAAACGGAGATACACAGATGAGTACGGTTCTAGTTCAAATAGACGGTCATATTGCAACGGTTACCATTAACAAACCGCAGGTACTGAATGCGCTCAGCACCGAGGTGTTGACCGACCTTAATCATGCATTGGATGAGGTTGAAAAAGCTGAAAACATTTATGCAGTGATTATTACCGGCGCCGGAGAAAAGAGTTTTGTAGCGGGCGCCGATATTTCGGAAATGAAAGATAAAAATAAGGCTCAAGCTGCAGAATACGGCGCTTTTGGAAACAAAGTATTTTTGCGCATTGAAAATTTTCCGTGTCCGGTAATCGCGGCGGTGAATGGCTTCGCATTAGGCGGCGGCTGTGAACTTGCAATGGCATGTGATATCCGCATTGCTTCCGAAAATGCCCGCTTTGCACAGCCTGAAACAGGGCTTGGTATTACGC
>NZ_CALHGC010000175.1 GCF_938029485.1 uncultured Treponema sp.
TCTCTGCGCCTACGAAAAAGAATCAAGCACCACTGAAAACATACCGACACTGTAAAGAGAGTTTTTAAAGGAAGTTTTACATGAAAAAACACATAGCGCATATTTTTGTCTGTTTTTCGATTATATACGCAGCTGCCGCCTTAGAGATCAGCGTACCTGAATTTAACTTCGGAGTATCGGCGGCAAAGCAACCGTCAAGTTCATCTCAATTCACTATAATACAAGAATCTTCTATAAACTTCCGTTTACTGCACGGAGAACGTTTTTATAGCGACCTGAACCTTGCGCTGTATGTTGATGATATCTTGAGGTTCTTTACCCCGCAGTTATCGAAACGGACACCGGGACAATTTACCTTTATAAATTTTTCTCTGAATTTTCCGTCGATCGGAAACAAGCCGCTTATTTTATCACTCTTTACCGGACAGGATAAAAGCCTTACCGGTGAACACTACAGCTCCGGCTTTCTCAAGCACGGCATACGGCCGATAAAAATGTATGAAAATGATAGCGCAATACTTTTTACTCCGGTTAAACCGCGTGAATCAGCGGGGTTCAGCTTTGCGGGACGTATTTCAAATACCGGATACCTAGGAGCTTCCTTCGGCTGGAACGGCGAAATAAAAGATAAACAAGAATACGGTATATACGCGCAGGGAGGTGCTTTTTCAAATATTGCACTGACCAACGCATATCTTTCTTTTCATGTTGCGGATAAAGCAACGGAATTATCGCTTGCAGGATCTGCTGCCGTGCTTTTTACCGTGCATGATAGTGTCGGTATCTTTACACAACTTGGTTTGCACAAAACAAATTTAAATAATACAACCCTGCAACAAGATGCCGCCGGAAATCTCTATGCCTTTTTCGAACCGCGTATCAGCCTTGAACATGCAAGCTTTGACTTTACGTTCTTTATGTCTAAAATCCGTGACCCTCAACAGAACGGATTTTTCCCGTCAGCTCCGCTTATAAAGCCCCTTAATATCCTCTACAACGAACTCTACGGCGGGTTGAATATATTCTTCGGATTTGGAAGTATGGATTTGGATAAAATGCAAGGCGGTTTCCACGGTCTCGTTGCAAGGCCGATAACCCGGCAGGTGACTACGGCATCGATATTGGTCGCCATTACACCGTTTTATACAGTCAATATCGGTCTCTGTGATCTTGATATCCGCTGTTCGGTTTACCCGCTTCTCTACGCTGCCCCTGCATCGATGTTTGAAGGCAAGATAGCGCTGAAACGCAATTTATAAATGAGCATCCGAAAAAACCGAAGTTGTAAAAAACTGTCAAATGACTGAAGCACGGAAATTTCTTATGGTAGAAACAGCATGAGCGGATATAAATGTCATTTTTGTACCGAATGCGGCGGATACGGCTGCCTCGGGGAGTTGCCCGGAATGGGCGGGGTATTTGAAAGCGCCAACTTTATCGCTAACTGCGCCGCTTGGAAAAAATATTACGCCGATGTCCCTCATGATTATGAACTGCCGCCCATCAGATTAGCGCCCATTACCGGCGGTATCGAAAATGTCGGCTACGAAGATGAAGCGGCATTTTATTTTAATTTAATTGAAGCTTGTACGAAAGCCGGCTTTTTGCTCAGCATCGGAGACGGATACCCCGATGCAAAAATACAAGGCGGGCTGGCAGCGCTGCAACGATCCGGAAAAACCGGTGCGGTATTCATTAAACCGTATCCTAATCCCCGTATCTTTGAGCGGATAGATTGGGTACGAAATTCTGCCGATCTGATAGGAGTCGATATCGATTCCTACAACATTGTAACAATGCGTAATCTTGTTCAGCTTGAACAAAAAGATGCGCACAGCCTAAAAGAGATACGGCGGTATGCAAAAAAGCCATTTGCAATTAAAGGAATTTTTTTACCGGAGAACGTCGAGCTGGTAAAAGAACTCCGCCCCGATATAGCGGTTATTTCCAATCACGGCGGAAGGATAGAAACAAGGCGCGGCAGTACCGCAGACTTTTTAGCCGAATACGGCAGCATACTCCGTAAATTCGCAGGAGAGGTATGGGTAGACGGCGGCTTACGAAGCCGCGCGGATATAGCCGCTGCGAAACGGCTCGGTGCGGCGCAGGTAATGATTGGACGGCCCTGCATAACCGCATTATTGAGCAATGGCGCCATAGGCGTGCAGGAACTGTACCGCCGCCTTACCGAAGATTAACAGATGCTACCATTATTACGGATTAACCGATGGTTGTCAGAATAGATAAAATACTTGCGGCAAACGGACTCGGTTCGCGGAAAGATATACGCCGGCTTTTACGCAAAGAAAATTTCAGCCTCAACGGTAAGCGGGTAACCGATGCGGGGACACTGCTTGATCCTGAACATGATACTCTTTTCTGCAACGGAGAAGAACTGCCTCTCCGCACCGGCTGTTACCTCATGCTGAATAAACCGGCGGGAGTTGTTACTTCTACCGCCGACCCCCTGCACCGCACCGTCATGGAGCTGCTGCCACCGCCTTTTTCCGCAATGAAACTTTTCCCCATCGGGCGGCTTGACCTCGACACCGAAGGACTTCTGATCATTACCGATGACGGTGCGCTTACTCACCGCCTTACCGCCCCGAAATCCGGATGCGTAAAGTGCTACTACCTTGAAACGGCAGAACCTTTTAACGATATAGATTTTAACACGGCACAAACACGCTGCGCTCAAGGATTGCCGCTCGGAAAAAACTTTACCTGCCTTCCCGCAACCTTTGAACGCACGGAAGCGCAAAACGTAAAAACGGAATGGGCTTTTCTAATGCATATCTGCGAGGGAAAATATCATCAAGTAAAAAAAATGATACAAGCACTGGGAAATGAAGTTGTATACCTCAAACGTATTTCGATGGGCGGCGTTGTACTCGACCTGCAATTACCTGCCGGTTCTTGCAGGGAGCTTACGCCCGATGAAGTTGCTCTGCTTAAAAAGATATAGCGCAAGTTATCATTGGGGTACCTCTTATAACGATGCGTAAAAATCGTTCCCCTTATCATCGGTAATCAAGAATACCGGCAAATCCTTAACCGAAATCAGCTGTACGGCTTCCATCCCCAAATCGGGATAGTCGAGGACTTTACGCGCGGTAATATGCTTTTCCGCAATCAGCGCCGCCGCGCCGCCGATGGTACCGAGATAAAAGGCGCCGTACTTTTTACAAGCGGTACGCCATAGTTCCGAGCGGTTCCCCTTTGCGATGGTTATCAGTGCCGCGCCTCTACTCATCAGATCGTCGGCATAGGGATCCATGCGGTTTGCCGTCGTCGGCCCGAAGCTGCCGATAACGGCGCCTTTCGGTGTTTCCGCAGGACCTGCATAGAGAATCGAATAATGCAGCGTGTAATCGGGCAGTGGTTTGCCGCTTTCCAACAAGGCCTTCCAGCGTGCATGAGCCGCGTCACGCGCCACTAAAATCTCCCCCGAAAAAAGGAACGCCTGCCCTACAGGATACTTCGATAACACGGCGCGGGCGGCATCGATGGAGCTAAGTTCAACCGCAACAGGTTCCCCGTGATGTGCGGCGGTACGGATGGTATATGCAACCGCCTTTTCAAAGAACGGCCGCGGATCGGAAACGTTTTTTTGTAAAAAAGCACCTTCCCGGCTGATATAGCCCACAAGATTCCGGTGCGCATTGCACGACACACCGATAGACGCAAAACAGCTGGCTCCATGCCGCGGTAAGCGGAACACGCGGGCGTGTGCGGCAAGATGAGAACCGCCGAACTGAGCGCCCAAGCCTGTTTCCGATGCAATTTGCAATACCCGATCTTCCCAATCCTTACACCGCAGGGGCCGCACTCCGCCTACCGTATCCGTCCAGCGGATAGAGCCGCCGATTTTATTCAACGTCTCTACAGCATCCCAATAGCCGGTAGTTGCCAGCTTGAGAGTTTGTAAATTCTGTTCGGGACTCAAGCCGCCGATAACCACGGCAATCGTGTACGGCGGACAGGCGGCCGTTCCGAGGGCGGCGATTTTCGTTTGCAAAAAGCGTTCAAAGGATTGCGGGTTTAAAAGCGCCTTTGTCGCGCAGGTAAAATCCGTTTTATTGGAAGAACCGCCGCCCTTGGCGCAGAACAGAAAGCGGTACGAAGGCTCCATACCGCCTGAGCCGGCAACTCTGCCGCTGCAGGCGGACTCGGTACATTCCGCAGCTCCTGCGCTCGCACCGTTTGTACCGAATATATCGACTTGAGCCGGCAAATTGGTTGCCGAATTTTTTTCATCAAAAAGAGAAGAAGGAATGTTGATGGAAAACCTAAGATTATTCTCTTTATACGCCTTCCCGACACCCGCAGTGAGCGCTTCCGTATCGGAGCCGAAAAGCGCCGTTCCGTCCGCAGTGTTTAGAATAGAGCACACACCCGCATCCTTCCACGCAAAAACTTGCGCGACGCCCGTGTCCTGACAGAGCGGCAGCGTCCCTTTCGCGGCGATAACGGCATTTTCCAACAGTTTTACTGCAACCAGCCGGTCGTTTTCCGAAGACGCGGGATCGCAGGCAACATCCAATAAACTTTCCAAATGTTCTTGAGGAAAGGTAAAGGATAAGCGCTTAAACGCTTGTTCTGCAAAATCCGCAAGTACGCTGCCGTCTACGGTTAAATCATTTCCGCACTGCTCTACAGCAAGGCCGGAGACCGGAATAATCTTTTCAAATTCCATATAATGCCTTATTAGTCTCCGTCTTTATCCAAAGGAATCAACGGTATCCTCTCAAGTTCGGCATCTTCGCCGTATACTTCCTTAACGGCTTTTGCAGCGGCATCAAAATTATCGCCCCTTTTTATATCGGTTATGTCATAAAAAGGTTTACTGCATTTACAGGTAAAATCGCCGATATATACATACCGTACATCGTCCGGTACTTCGATTTTAGCTTGTAACGGTACATTTACAAATAGTGCTTCCGAACCGGCAAAATGATACCGCAGAGTATGAAGACGAATATACCGTTTTCCATAAGCAAAAGGAAAGGTTACCATAGCGAAATCGATAGCCTGTGCATCTTCTTCCGGCATTCCCGCCAGAGGTATTCTGACATTAGAAGCATTAATGGCCACTTTATCCGTTGTGCTGTAATAATGACCGATCTCCAGTTTTGAAAAATATATGTGAGAATAGTTTGCAAAAAACTCCGTATCCGGTAACGGCTGAACTTTTAAAGAAAATACGATAACAACTTCATTCTTTTTAGGAGCTTTCGGAGGTCTTTTATCAGCGGCAAAGAGTTCCATACCGGTAATAACAAAAGCTGCGGCAATAATAAGCGAAACAATGGTGTATTTATTTTTTCTCATTTTGAATCTCCTCTATTCTTTCATCGATCAGTGTTTCCCATTCCGTATTTTTAAATCGTGCCTTCATCTTATTTAAGGTTTTCAGTTCATATTCGGATTGCTCGCTGCGGGGATAAGAAGACAATGTTGCCGAATAGCCTTTAAACGCCGACCCTTTAACGATAAAATCATAAGCGCCTATAAACTGCAACCCGGCTTTTTGCGTAGTAAATGCAATATTACCTTCTTTTCCCAAACCGGGAGTGTAATACGTAATGGATTTTGTAAACCAGTTATCATAGCGAAGCCGTACAAGCTGGAAACTCAAATCCTTTGCAAGAGGAGCAAAGCAAAAAGAACCGCTTCCCATCAATAAAGGCGTTACATAAAGAGCTTCCTTAGAAGAATCCATTTGAACATACATATGCACCCCTCTTACATTCACATACCCATAAACGAGACAGTCTGTTGTAGGATCACCCATTGATTTTACGGTAACTTTTTTACCGTTTACACTTGCTTTACCTTCTTCCGCTGTCATTTTAAGATTGCTGAATAAGATACACGAAGTAAATACCGGTATTATGCCGAGCAAGCAGATAAGTACCGCACCTTTTTTAAGAATTTTTGTTTTCATTATTGATATCTCCTTTCAATATAATTAAAACCGCACCGATACGTTTATACGGACTCCGAAATCCGTTTGTTTCTTTCCCGCTAAGTACGTCCGTGCAATAAAATCGACACCGAGCGACAGTGTAGTAAAATTCACCGGTACAAATTCCGCACCGGCGCCGTAATGCACAAAAGTATCAAGCGGAGGAATAAACAGGCCGGCTCCGAAAAATGCTTGCGGTGCAATGTATACCACATTATTGATATTGAACGGTATCTGCCCCCTCAGTTCGGGACTAAGCCCAAATGTAATTTTAGGCAAACTACTCCGCGAGGCAGCTAATAAAGTGAAGGACTTATCACCGCGGGCGTCCGCACCGCGAGGCTTATCGATAATAGCGGACATACCGATTTCCGCATATTTAAAACCGTAAAAGAAGCCGGCAGAAAAAGCCGACACCCACCCATCCTTTCTGTTTAAACCGATATACGAAAAAGGTATTCTGATTTTTGTAGGAATTTCGTCTATAAAGATCGAAGATTTTTCGGCAGTCTTTTTATCTTTCTTCGCACTCTTTTTATTTTTGCTTTGAGAATCCATTCCGATTTGAGGAGATTCATCAAGATCGGATCCGTCCACCTGCCATGAATTATAATACTTTTTCCAGACGGTGAAGAATTTTGATTTTTGCCCTTCATCATAGAGAACAAACTCATAGCCGTTTTCCGTCTTTTTCAGTTTACCGATATCCGTACCTGCATCCGGTAAATAGGTATTTTCTTCGGGATTAACAGCCGTATATATATCGTATGCAAGCGCTGTTCTAATCCCGTTTATCGGATTGCCGAAAATAGACGCAGCTAATATTTCATTTCTAAAAAGTCTCGGCGCCTTCCGCAAGGCTTTTAAGTATGTATCAAGTCCGCTTTGGATTGCATAATCTTCGGAAATATAAACGGTTAACTTTCGAATCCGCTTTACAATTTCTTTATTTTTTTCGGTCTCGTTATCGATTTCCAAATGTTTACAACTTTCGGAAAACCCATTTAATGAAATGCTTAAATCGCGTTCGATTTTTTTACTTCCTGCAAAAGCTTTTTCATCAATAAATTTAGTTATTGTAGAAGCGGGGATTGCAAAATTCGTTGCTTGCCTGAATACGGCCTTTGCAGAGTTGATACCGATAATTTCGTATCCCGCAGAAGCGTTGGCGGCTTTTACCAGCAGGGGGCCGCCCGAATTTCCTGAATCGATAGGAGCGGAATGCTGAATAAAGGTAGATATTTTAGGATCGATATCATCCGGCAACCGTGCACGAGCATTTGTTACGGTTCCCTTCCCAAGCTGCCACATGGGTTTTCCTGCCAACCCGGGATAACCGGCTGACCAAACGTCAATTCCGTCGACGGGAGTTTTTGATGCAAAACTTAAATACGTATCAACCTTGCCGCTTGGAACTTCGGCAATGGCGAGATCCAATTCTTCATCGACGGCAATGATTTTGCAGTTTTCAATTTTCGAAATTTCGCCGTTGATATTCTCAATTTCCAACGTAAGAGAAGCCGCATAAGCGGCAACATGATAGTTGGTCAGCACATAATCCGTTTTATTTTGACCTTTAATAAAAAAACCCGAACCGAAAACGCCTTCCTTTGCATTTTTAAAAAGATCGGCTAAATCGGAATACCCTGCCGTTTTCAGCTGTTCCGACGCATCTTCCATAAAACCGAGCGTTTTTTCGCTGTAGTTCGGTCTTACGATACAAACGGCATTTCTGATATCGGCAAACGCCGCCGTAACGCTCAAAAAGAAAAGCAACCAAACAATTTTGTTCTTCATGTGTTTCTCCATATTTCTCCATATATGATAGCAAATTTATAGTATATTTTTATATGTTATAGATTTTAACCTACTCTTGTCAATATTAAAGTAATCGATATGTCCGGGGCGACGCATCAGGGAAAACGCGCCGGATGCGTAAATTTTCGTTCCGCTCCAATAGTAGTCGGCGGGCCGTGCCCTGGAAAAAGAAGGAACGCATCATCATAGATGAAGAGTTTCTTTTCGAGCTGTTCTGCAAGTGTTTTCGCCGCAAAACTATGCAGCGTACTGCCGGTAATCCCTGCAGAAATGCTGTCGCCGGTAAAAATACAGTTATCTATTTTAAACAGATAGGAATCGGGCGAATGACCGGGTACCGAAAAGCATTCAACGGAAAAACCGGCAATCGAGAGCGTGCAATCGCCCCTCAGCATCTTTCCCTGCTTACCGACAAGCACTTGATCCGCTGCATATATACGGGGCTTGTAAATTTTTAACAGCGTGGGAAGCCCGTACCCGTAATGACGGATATGATTATGAGTAATGCATACGCCGCTGAGCGTATACCCATTCTTTTCAATATGGTCTATCACCTCACCGGTTATCTTTCCCGGATCGATAATCAGCGCTTCTCTCCTGACTTCATTGCCGACAAGATAGCTATTCACAAAACCTTCATGCGAATAATGAGGATATATTTTCATTTTTCAAATTCCTCAGTATCAAAGTAGGCAACACGCGTATTGGAAGATTTAAACGACACGTCATCATACGCATTTTTTGTAAAATGAACTTTTTTTATATTGCAATTTTTAAATGGAGTTTTGTGCAACGAGCAGTGAATAAAACGGGAAGCGTACAAGTCCGAATCCTTAAATGTGCATTCGTGCGTTGTAATTCCGGTAAAATTATTGATAAGCAGTTCCGAATCGGTAAAAACGGTATCATCAAAGGACGCCCCTGCAAAGCAGGAAAGCTGAATATCGGCTTTATCAAAGATACAATGTACAAAGCGGGCAAAATCAAAAAAAGACAGCCTAAACCGCGTTCCCGTAAAGGAGCAGTCCGTAAAACAGGTATGCGCAAACGAACAGCCGGAAAGTCTTTTTCCGGAAAAGTCTACACCGGTAAGTACAAGGTCGGCAAAATTCATACTGTTAAGATCGGAACCGGACGCCAACGCCGCTGCAAGATCTTCATAAGATAATTTTTTAGTTATGTCGAACATACCGGCAAGCTCCTGTTGAAATCGTGTTAATAATTATAATGCCTTTATTCTATTTGTCAAATTCAGATTACACAAAAAGAGCTTTTTCCTTGACTGGAGGGTATTGATAGGGTAAACTTATGGGAACGGGGCTGTCTAAAAACTTCAGTTTTTGGACAGCCCTTTATAACAGACTGGGATAAACAAC
>NZ_CALHGC010000176.1 GCF_938029485.1 uncultured Treponema sp.
TTAGGGTATCTTTAAAAACTTAATTTGCTTTCGGATACCGCTATTTATTTAGTGTAATCTTTTTTTATAGATTACGCAAGGTAAAATTCAGGAGGCACAATATTGTACGCACGGCTATATGCTTGAAAAAAAAAGGATTTTGTGCTTTTATAGGCGTATGCGCGGACGTACCGTCTTTTTATATCTTTATCTTATTATTATTTTTACCGTGCTTGTTGCAGGTTCGGCGATGTTGGGCTACTTATTGGCAGAAACGGCAGCCGTAAAGCAAAGCGAACAATTTACCGCTTTTAATCCCGATTTACCGACCCGGATACTTGATATACGGGGGGACTTGATTACCGAATTTTCTTCCAACGAAAAACGGGAGATTATCAAATTCGAGCAGATACCTCCGGCATTGATTAATGCACTGCTCGTCCGTGAAGACCGCAGCTTCTATCAACACCGGGGTTTTACCGTTAAAGCAATTTTCCGCGCCGTTATCGGAAAGCTTACACATAGAACACTCGGCGGCGGAAGTACCATTACACAGCAAATCGCAGGGCTTTTATACTGCGACCGTACCGATATGAGCATTTCACGAAAGGTAAAAGAACTGTGGTGGGCGGTTCAAATGGAACGCCGGTATTCGAAAGACGAAATTCTTGAACTCTATTTGAACAAAGTTTATTTCGGCGGAGGCACCTACGGTGTCAGCGCTGCCTGCCGTTTTTATTTCGGCCATCCGGTAGCGGAAATTACCCCTGCGGAAGCGGCCGTATTGGTTATTCAACTATCAAGCCCCGCTAAATATAATCCTTTTGAATATCCGAACGTTGTACAGGAACGCCAGAGTTATGTTCTTGATGAGATGGTGCGTCTCGGCTATCTTACAAAAGAGGAGAGAGATGAGTCCTACGATGAATATTGGGCTCATTTCGATTATACCCGCACCGCTTCGTCTGCATGGTTTAACCGTGAAGACAAAGCCCGCTGGTTTTCCGAATATGTACGCCGCCGGCTTGAAACGATGATGTACGGTACGATGGACTTTTATTCCGACGGCTATATCGTACACACGACCTGTGATTTACGCCATCAGGCCGCTGCCGAAAAAGAGATGGGCGAGTATATCAAGATTGCAAATAACCGCGTAAAAAACACCCGCTCTCACCGTTTTGCCCAGAGCGAACTGTACAGCAATATCACCGCACTGGTTTCACTCGCTTTTAATATTCCCGCGCTTCATATCGATTCGGAACGGGTACAAGCAAAAACACTTTCCTATTACCGCAGCAATTTAAATCCTATTGTGGATATGGCGGCAATGCTGTTCGGTTTAAATAACCTGAAAATTACCGGTGCAAAAAGTACGGCAAAGGTGCAAGATGAGCTTGCACGGAAAACTGTTGAAGGAACGCTTATCTGTTTGGAGAATAATACCGGATACATTACCGCGCTTGTCGGCGGAAGTAAATTCGATGAATCGAATCAAATGATACGGGCGACCCAAGGACGCGTTCAGCCGGGAAGTTCATTTAAGCCGCTTCTATATTCTGCAGCCTTTGACACAAAATTGATTACACCGGCGACGGTGTTGGAAGATACGCCGCAAGTATTTCAGAACCAAAGCGGCGTTCCGTATATTCCCAATAACTATGCAGGACATTGGCAAGGTACCGTTCTCGCATGGAGGGCGTTGGCGCGCTCTCTGAATATCCCTGCAATTAAGGTACTTGATACTATCGGCTTCGATGCGGCAATCAACCGATCCGCGGCGCTGCTCGGTATCACCGATCCGGATGAAATAGACCGCACGTTCCCGCGGCTGTATCCGCTTGCGCTCGGCGTTATCAGTGTCGCTCCCGTTCAGATGGCAAAGGCTTTTGCCGTCTTTGCCAATCAGGGGCGACGGGTTGACCCGATAGCCATCCGTACCGTCGAAAACCGCAACGGTACAATCGTGATGGATCCCGAACGGGATTTACGGATCGAACAGCGGCGGAGAGGAACTGCAATGCAGGTTATCAGCCCTCAAAATGCCTATCTTATGACCTCGATACTACAGAAGACGGTTACGGCAGGAACACTCGCGTATGCTTCAGGCAGCGGATCAAAATTCCGCTTTAAAGATAAAAAAACCGGTAAGTATTTTTCCCTTCCCGTCGCAGGTAAAACCGGCACAACTCAAAACTGGTCGGATGCGTGGGCAATCGGCTTTTCTCCGTATTATACCGCCGCCGTTTGGTTCGGATATGACAAGGGAGGACAGTCGCTCGGACTTGACAATACGGGAGCAACACTTGCAGGGCCGCCGTGGGCAAACTTTATGCAGGCTATTCACGAAGATATGCCGTATAAGGATTTCATCCGGCCTGAAACAGGCTTAACGTCCGTATCGGTTTGCTCAAAGTCAGGGATGCTGCCGACACCTTACTGCGATGAAGGAACGATATCGCTCTACTTTTTATCCGGTACACAACCGACGAAAGACTGCACCTATCACGAAGCAAATAACGTACTGCTGGAAATTGCAAAAGATCGTTTACGTAAAAGCAATTACAGCACAGGGCAAACGCCGGTCGATATTATCAAAACAGACGTACTCCTCGATCCGCGTATCTTTGAAGACCCCGAGCCGACTAAACAAAGACGGACAGGAAATACTTCTTCTTATACAACTGATCCGTTTGCGGCCGATGATTTCACCGTACCTTCCGGATCCGATGGTATCCTTAAACCCGCCCCGTCGCTGAACTCAGGCGAAGACGGCTCCACAGCAAATCCGTCGGTGTTTAATCCGCAACAAGAGCAAACTACAGAAAATTCGGCGGCTCAACCGGGACAACCTTCGGGAACATCGGACGTGAACAACACGATGCAGCCGCCGATTCCTCAAACGCATTTGGAAACTATCGATGAAGGAACTCCGTTGCCGTCTTTTCCGCCTGCAGAACCGGAGCAACCCGAAAATGAATCCGAAAAACCAGAGCAGAACGACACGATACAGGGAGAAGGTATCAACCCGTGGTTGTAACAGAGGAACTCCAAAAGACCTGTTAGATTTTCCGGATACCTCAGCAGTATTTTGTCAAGAAACTTAGGCAGTACACAAACATACATCAGGGGGAAACATGACTGAAGAACCATACGTCCGTCCGACATGGGATGAATATTTTATGGAAGTGTGCCGTGCAATCGCAAAACGCGCAACGTGCGATCGCGGCAGATCCGGCTGTGTCATCGCGCGGGACAATCAGCTCTTGGTTACCGGCTATGTCGGCGCCCCCCGCGGATTACCTCATTGCGATGATGTAGGGCATCAATTTAAAAAGGTGCAGCACGAGGACGGTTCCGTAAGCCAACACTGCGTCCGTACCGTTCATGCGGAGCAAAACGCTATTTGTCAAGCTGCAAAGCGGGGTATCAGTATCGACGGAGCAACACTCTACTGCAAAATGACCCCCTGCCGTACTTGCGCAATGCTGATTATCAACTGCGGCATAAAACGGGTGATCGCCGAAAAACGGTATCACGACAGCGTCGATTCAATCGAGATGTTTAAACAGGCAAAAGTTGTGCTTGAACATCTGAGTGATACAATCGAAGAATATCAAGGCCAATAGACCTTTTGAAATATACGGTGCATCTACTGCGTCGTACGGCAAAAAAGTGTCCTCAACGTATCAAAGATACGCCTGCGGTACTTTTTTGTCGTACTCCTTGTATCTGCACCGTCTATTTCAAAAGGCTTACGGTAAGGTTATATACGGCGGATCTGCGTCGTTGCATCATTAAAAGTGTATCTCCGTGTACAAAATGCCGCTTTAAAATGTTTTATATTTTCCGGCGTTTAAATCCTTCGACGCGTGCGCTTGCGGGACAATCGATGGGGCTTCTGTCTCCGCGCGCAAGATAGCGATAGCCTACACCGGCAATCATGGCGGCATTATCCGTGCAGAGTTTGAGCGGCGGAAAGACACACGTCAAGTCTTTTTGTTCGGCAAGTTTTTCACGGAGCAGCGAATTTGCAGCGACACCGCCGCCTGCGACAATCGTGTGCAGCCCCGTATCCTCAACGGCCCGTAGCAGGGAGCGCAGCAATATCTTAACGGCTCTGGATTGAAAGGCCGCCGCGATATTTTCAGGTGTTTTTTCGTATCCGGGATTCCAGAATTGATCGATTTGATTGATAACTGCGGTTTTTAAGCCTGAATAGGACACGTCATACCGGCGGCCGGATTCATGCAGTACCGGCATCGGAAAGTTTGCAGCCTTGGGATCGCCGTTTTTTGCCAATTTGTCGATGATCACCCCGCCCGGATACCCGAAATCGTAGAACTTCGCAACCTTATCGAAAGCTTCGCCCGGCGCATCGTCGATAGTGCTGCCGAGCACTTCGATTGAATCAAAATCGTATACTTTACAGATCAGCGAATGTCCGCCCGACACTAAAAGACCGAGATACGGATAGGGAATGTCCTGCTCAAGATGCGCCGCGTACAAATGCCCGAGCATATGGTTCACGGCAATAAAAGGCTTGTTGTATGCCCATGCGAGGGTTTTCGCGAAGGTAAGCCCTACCAGCAGCGAACCCATCAGTCCCGGCCGGTTAGTAACGGCGATACCGTCTATCGATTGCAGCGTTTCCCCCGCTTCCTCTAAAGCGGTTTTGACAACCGGTAATATCCATTCGGTATGCTTGCGGCTTGCAATCTCGGGTACGACCCCCTTATACGCTTCGTGAAAGGGTATCTGAGTCGCCACCACAGAACTGATGATTTTATGTCCGTCCTCCACGACGGCGGCTGCCGTTTCATCGCAGGAGCTTTCAATTCCCAGTATCTTCATTTTTTATATCCTTTTTACGGTTAACGATACATCACTATTTCAGTGATCTTTTTGTGCAGCTTGAGCAATTGCCGAAAGCGAAAATCCTTCTTCGATAAGCGTGGGATACATTTCGGTTAAAAGCTGGGCAAGCTCAACCGTAAAGACATGGCCGATCATGATGGCAGAGCCTTTCTGTCTCGCAATGCTCAACCCTTTTTTTATTTGCGTCTCCATCGCAGCGCGGCTTTTATCGTTATCAATAAAAATTGCCCGTTCCCAGACAGTCATATTTTTCTCCTTTGCAACTTTCGCAACGACTGACCGAGCGGTTGTCCGCGAATCCAAAAAGAATATATGCTTTTCCGCTACAACATCCAAGACAGCCCTCATAGCAGCCTCATCCGCCGTCATCAGCGAACCTTCGTGATTGTTCATACCGGCTACCGGCCAGATTTCTTCGAGATTTTTTCTGACGATGTTTTTGATTTGCTCCGCAGAAAGTCCCGGTGTAACGGCGCCCGGTCCCGGATTAATATGCAAGTCGACCGACTGCATCGGCTGGTGCAAAATGACTTGTTTTCCTGCCTTGCGTATCCGCCGCGCCGACTCGCTAGAGTAACGCAATCCGGGTAAAACTGCAATAGTACAGGGAAACGGGAGCCGTAAAAAGTGCTCGAGCTGATCGAGATTATGCCCCGCATCGTCAAACACAAAGGTGAGCTTCCCTGCATAAGGAGCATACTTTCGAGGCTTTTCCGGTTGTGCGGCAAGCTGCGCCGACTGCACCGGTTGTGTGTTTTTTTTCTTATCGGGTACGGCAGGTACGGTGTTTTTTTCCGGCATGGTATTTTTTTTATCAGGTGCAATGGATTTCTCCGGTACGGTATTCTTTTGCAGAGCCGGACGGACTGCCGATTTTTCTTTCTGCACCGTGTCTTTCCGTACGGACGGCGCTTGCTTCAGATGTTTGTTTTCTGCTGCTTCGGACTTAGCTGCGATGCGCTCTGTCTGCTGTACACCTGATTTCGGTATTTGCGCGGAAACCTGAGGTGCTGTATTCGGCGGTATATCTTCTTTTTCCGTAGTATTTGGTTGCACGCTTTCTTTAAGATTAGGCACTAATTTCAATACTAAAACGAGATTAAAACCCAAAAGCAGAACGCACAATATCGCCAATGCGGCAATAATATTTCCTCGAGAGCGCTTTTTACGGGCAGCGGAGCTGTGCGTTTTTTTCTTTGCAGCGGCAGCATCCGTGCGGCTTTTCGTTTTTGATTGACTCTTTCTTACCGTCTTTTTCGGCATTGTTTTTTTATTTGTTTTTACTTTATCCTCTTTTGCGGGCATAGCAAAAGCATAAAAACAGCGCGGCTTAATGTCAAGCGGTGCCGAGTCATTATGAGAACAACACCCGAACGGGTATCGATTTACGGTAGCAGGTTTAGGTTAATCCCATCGGGCATCTTTAAAAGCTAACCGAGTTTTTTACAGATACCCTAGATCTTTATCCTACCTTTAAAGCTGCGCATCAGTGTCAGTTTATCGGTGTATTCCAAATCGCCGCCGACCGGCAGACCCGATGCAAGGCGGGTAACCTCAACGGGGAGGTCGCGCAGCACCTTTTGGATATAAAGGGCGGTGGTATCCCCTTCGATTGTCGGATTGGTTGCAAGGATTACTTCTTTTACCGCCGTACCGCTGCCGATACGCTTAACGAGGCTTGCGATGCGGAGCTGTTCCGGCCCGATGCCTTCAAGCGGCGCGATAACGCCGCCGAGCACGTGAAAAAGCCCGCGATATTCGCCCATGCTCATCAAGGTATAGACATCCTGCGGCTGCTCCACTACACAGATGCATGAGCCATCCCGCCCCGGATCGCTGCAAATAGCGCACACATCTTGATCGGTAAAAGCCCCGCACACCGGGCAGGGCTTAATACTGTCGTGAAGCTTATAGAGGCTGTCTGCCAGCCGGTGGGCATAGGGCGGATCCTGCTTGAGAATATGATATGCAAGCCGGGCGGCGCTCTTTTTTCCAATACCCGGCAGGCGGCATAAATTATCGATAAGGTCTTCGAGCGCATTCATTATGACGGCATTCCTCCCGCAAGTGCGGCGAGCGGTCCTATTTTTTCCTTCAAGGTATCCTTAATTTTTTCTATTGCATCGGTATGGGCGGAGCGGATCAGATCCTGCAGCATCGGAATATCGCGATTATCGACGGCGATGGGATCCAATTCGACTTTTACCATATCGAAGGTACCGCTGAGCGTTACCTTCACCAAGCCGCCGCCCGAAACGCCTTGCACGCGAAGCTCCGCCAGTTCTTCTTGCATTTTCCCGAAATGAGTCTGCAAATCTTTTGCGTTTTTCATCAATTCAAACGGATTTATATTCATTCTTCTTCCTCCGGTTCTCCTGCAACTGCTTTTTTTTGTATGTCAACAATGCTGCCCTTTATGTTACGCAGTACCATCTCTACCCGCGCGGGGATGGCTACTTTTTGCGCCGTCTCTGCTTGAGCGAGCGTTATCTGTATTTTCAATTCTTTGCCGTAAAGCTCGGCTGTTTTTCGGGTTATGATATTCTTTTCTCGCTGCAGCTGCTGCACTTCAAAAGGCGTATGCACGGCCATATACAGCACACCGTCTCGTTCGATCCAGTTGAGCGTTTTAGCGACTGCCGCCGACAGCATCGTATGCTCTATTAGCAAATGCTGAACGAGCGCATCCTTGAGCTCGTCGATGCTTTGCACACGGGGCGGCGGCTGAATCTGCGACGTCCCCTGTGGTAGCGGAACATCCCGTTGCAGCGGTGTCGCTCCGGTTGCCGGACGCTGTACATCCTGTTGCTGCACCGGCACCGCTCCGGTTGCCGGACGCTGATTATAACCCGCTTGCGCACTAACGGGCATTCCGGCAGGCTGCGTACCTGCTATTCCGACCGGAGCATTCACCGGTATCCCGGCCGATGCGGTGTTTCCGTAAGTACCGGCAGCCCTCAGCGAAGAGAAGCCGCCGGTCTTAAAAAAGGGGAGTCAGCCCCGCCTTTTTGCGGCGCCCCATTGCCGGGCAGTGCTCTGGTTGCCGATTGAACCGCCGTAGGTACGCCCGCGAGCAACGCTTGAGCCGCATCAAAGGCTTCTTTCAGTTCCTTTGGAGAAACATAGTCGGAAAGCCACGCAAGGCGGGAAACCGTTAATTCCAGTTCATAACGAGGATTGAGCGAGAACCGGAGATCTCTGAAAAGCTGCAAAAACAGATACAGCGCACGCTCAAGCTGCTGCGCATCCCAGCCTGTCAGTATCTCCTGCGGAAACCGATCCGCACGCTGCCCGATCAAAGCTTCTTTTGTAATGCCTTGTTGTATCAAGAGAAGACTGCGGAGATAGTTGGTGCAGTCTACCGTAAATTGCTCGGTGGAAACTCCGTTTTGCAGAATAGTATCAAGGGTGAGCAGCGCGGCAGCGGCATCCTTTTGAACGCAAGCAGTCAGCAAGGCGCCGATCGAATCGGTACCCGTTAAACCGAGCGTGCTCTGTATTTTTTCAAAGGTGATATGACCGTCCGAAAAGGCAGCCACCTGATCGAACAAGGTGTAACAATCGCGCACGCTTCCGGTAGCCTCACGCGCAATCCAGTACAGCGCCTCGTCGTCAGCCTCAATATGCAGCTCTGCTGCCGCCTCCGCCAATGCCTGTTTAAGCACTTCTACATCAACTAATTTAAAATTGAAATGCTGGCAGCGGCTTTTGATGGTTGCCGGAACCTTGTGCAGTTCGGTTGTTGCAAAAATAAAGATAACATACGGAGGCGGCTCTTCAATCGTTTTCAGCAACGCATTGAAAGCGCTCGTGGAAAGCATGTGAACTTCGTCGATAATGTAGATTTTATACCGGCTGGTATTGGGCGGAAAGAGGATTTCGTCCTTGATTTGCCGCACATCGTTGACGCTCGTATTCGATGCGCCGTCTATTTCGATAACATCGATACTTGAACCCGCCGTAATTTCGCGGCACGAGGTACAAACTCCGCAGGGAGTAGCGACCGTTCCCGTTTCACAGTTGAGTGCCTTGGCTAAAATACGCGCCGAACTGGTTTTACCGCATCCGCGCGGCCCCGAAAAAAGATACGCATGGGCTATTTTCCCCGCTTCAATAGATTTTTGCAGCGTCGCCGCAACAAAATCCTGCCCTAATAAATCTTCAAATCGCTGAGGCCTGCGCCGTGTCGCAGTTACTTGGTACTCCATCCGCGCATAGTATCATAAATTGCGCTTTGGATAAAGGGTATCACTTTTGAAATATACGACGCATCTGCGTTGCCGCATCAT
>NZ_CALHGC010000177.1 GCF_938029485.1 uncultured Treponema sp.
AAAGAATTTGCATAAGAGAACAGGACAACCGCAATCAAAATATTGCAAGCGGTTGTATTCCTTCTGCGTGAAATTTTGTCCAAAATTTCACGCAGTTTATTTTACAAGAAGAGCAATCGCATCAGGCAAATAGATCAAAGTCGCATAATCATATGGGCTGGGCGACCATTTGAGCCGCATAGCGGCGAAACTCTGGTTGAACAGCCTATGATTCTACGGGGAAATACTACAAAATATCTGATGCAGTTCTTCTGATAGAATGGAGGCTTTTATGCAAGGGTTTGAGATTACATTTCCGGACGGTTCAAAAAAACAATTTGTCGAACCGATTTCCGCGCGTGCAGCATTGGCGTATTGTAAGGAACCGGAGGCTGTCGCATTCGGTATGAAAGTAAATAACGAATTGGTTCCGTTAAACAAGATGATCGATGTGCGCGCTACTATAAAGCCTGTCTTAAAAGGAACCTACGAAGGATCGAATATTTACCGGCGCACGTTGTGCTTTCTTTTAGCCGCCGCCGCGCGAAAAGTATATCCCGATTTACGGCTCTTAGTTGGGCACAGCTTCGGCTATTCCTACTATTATACGTTTGAAGGCGCTCATGCCTCCGATATCGATCTTAAAATCATCGAAGATAAAATGCACGAAATGGTCGATGCGGATTTACCGATACAAACGCAATCCGTGGCATACTCCGAAGCGCTGGAACTTTTTGCAAACACCAATCAGCCCGATGCGTACCGGCTGCTTTCCTATAACAGCAAACCGAAAATCACGATCAACATACTCGACGATTATTACGACTTATACTTCCAGCCGCTGATGGATCGTGTCGGCTATTTAAAAGTATTCGGATTGATGAAGTACGAAGACGGTTTTTTACTGCGCTTTCCTGCAACCGCCGACACCGGCAAGCTGCCGAAATTTAAAGACATCCCACATCTTTTTACCGTATACAAAGAATATAAAACGTGGGGAAAAATGATCGGCGTTTCTTCGGTCGGTCAATTAAATGAAATTATCGAAAACCGCAAAACCAAAGACTTTATTGAAATTACGGAAACCTTGCAGAATAATAAACTGGCGCATATTGCCGAGCAAATTAGAAACAGAGGAAACGTCAAAGTGATTCTGATTGCGGGACCGTCCAGTTCAGGAAAAACGACATCCGCAAAAAAACTTTCGATGCAGCTGCGCGTCGTAGGATATGAACCGTATGTTATCAGTCTCGATGATTATTATGTCGGCAGAGATAAGACACCGCGCGATAAGGACGGGAAACTGGACTTTGAATGTCTTGAATCTTTGGATGTTCCGCTTTTAAACGAGCTGCTGCTCAAACTGTTTGCCGGTGAAGAGGTCGATCTGCCGTCTTATAATTTCAAAACAGGCGAGCGGTTTTATACCGGAAAAAAGCTCCGCCTCAATAGCCGCTCCATTCTCATCTTGGAAGGCATACACGGGTTAAACGACAACCTAACCCCGCAGATAGACGCTTCGCTTAAATTTAAGATATACCTTTCGGCATTAACACAGCTGACCTTAGATGATCACAACCGGATACCGACTTCCGATAACCGGCTCTTGCGGCGTATCGTGCGCGATGCCCAGTTCCGGGGAAGCTCCGCGTCGATTACCATCGGTATGTGGTCTGATGTGCGGGCGGGTGAGGCAAAGCATATCTTCCCGTATCAAAATACCGCCGACGTTATCTTTAATACTGCGCTCGATTACGAGCTTTCGGTACTGAAAATTTATGCGGAGCCGTTGCTCCGTGCGGTAAAACCCACCGATCCGGCATACAGCGAAGCATCACGGCTGCTTATCTTCCTGAACAACTTCCTTTCGGTTTCTCCGTCATTCGTGCCCGGACAATCCATTTTACGGGAGTTTATCGGCGACAGCGATTTTTCGTATCGATAGCCTCTTGATATACCGCAAGATACTGCTTGGCAGATGTATCCCATGTAAAATCTTTTGCCATACCTCTTTTCCGCATTTTAACGATATGTTCGGGATGCTTAAACCATGCATTTACCGCCCAATTTACGGTATTATAAATGCTTTCCGGCGTAAGCAGATTCAGCACAAAACCGGTGCCGTCTCCCGTTTGCTCATCATAGTTTTCTACCGTGTCTGCAAGTCCGCCGGTATTGCGGACAACAGGTAATGTTCCGTATAGCAGCGAATACATTTGATTAAGTCCGCACGGTTCATACCGCGACGGCATCAAAAAGAAATCGCTCCCGGCCTCAATCCAATGGCTCAACTTTTCATCATACCCGATATATACACGAAGATTAGGCAGCCGTTTTGAAAGCGTCAACAATTCCTCTTCGCACCATCGGTCGCCGGATCCGAGAACAATCAGCTGTAAATTGATATCGGCACACATTTTGAATACGGCGCCGTAAGCCGGCCCGAATAACTCCGCAATACCTTTTTGATCGGTCAGCCGGGTTATCATACCGAATACCGGAACTTTTTCATCCTGAGGGAGTCCCATATACTTTTGTAATGCTTCTTTATTCTTCGCTTTTTTTGCAAGAGAACGGGCGGTATAGTTAAAGGGAATATGCGCATCGGTTTTCGGATTCCACACAGAGATATCCACCCCATTCAAAATGCCGGTTAAAGTTTCTTTGCGGAAGCGGAGAATACCATCCATCCTAAAACCGTATTCAGCACTCTGTATTTCTTTCGCGTAAGTAGGAGAAACGGTTGTTAGCCGATCTGCAGACAGCAAACCGGCCTTTAAGAAATTCATTCTGTCCCAATCCTCAAAACCCGCCGAATAAAAATATTTCCAATCGAGTCCCGTATCCACATAGCTTGCCTTATTATAAATTCCCTGATAGCCGATATTATGCACGGTAAAAACACTTACCGTTTCTTGAAAATCAAGATACTGTGTGTTGAATTTTAACAGCACGGGCACCAGCGCCGTCTGCCAATCATGTGCATGCATCAGATCGGGAATCCAATGCTGCTTTCTGCAGAGCTGGAAGGCCGCATGGCTCAAGATCGAAAACCGTTTGGGGTTATCATTAAAGTCAGGTTCAAAAATAGAACCGTACAATCCGTCACGGCCGAAACTTTCTTCATGATCGATAAAATACACCGGTATATCGGAATTGGGGAGTGTCGATTCAAACACCTCCGTCCAATATTCTCTATTGCCGATAGAAACTCCCATTGCGCCGGGAATAGGTGTCAAGTCTTTTTTATTAATTCTATAGTAACGCGGCATAACGATTCTAACATCATGCCCAAGATTTTTTAATGAGTATGATAAAGCGGAAACGACATCGGCTAAACCGCCGGTTTTTGCAAAAGGTACGGCTTCACTTGTTATCATTAATATTTGCACGGTAATACCCCCTTCAAAAATTATAACACGGGTAATCGAATTATAAAAGGTCGAAATTATACCTGTTGCAATTTATATGCCTTGTTGCAATTTTCTCGCCGCTGGGAATTTTATCACCGCCACATTCGAAATAATGGCGGCGATTTATCTCGCCATTATTGACTTATCTACGCCAAAACAGCTAAAATGGCGGTGAT
>NZ_CALHGC010000178.1 GCF_938029485.1 uncultured Treponema sp.
TGAGTTTCACCCTTGCGGGCATACTCCCCAGGCGGTACACTTATCGCGTTTGCTTTGGCACTGAAGCTCTTGCCCCAACACCTAGTGTACATCGTTTACGGTGTGGACTACCAGGGTATCTAATCCTGTTCGATCCCCACACTTTCGCATCTCAGCGTCAATTATCGGCCAGAAACCCGCCTTCGCCACCGGTGTTCTTCCAAATATCTACAGATTCCACCCCTACACTTGGAATTCCAGTTTCCCTTCCGTAATTCAAGTTACACAGTACCCAATGCTATTCTGGGGTTAAGCCCCAGGATTTCACATCAGGCTTACATAACCGCCTACATGCCCTTTACGCCCAATAATTCCGAACAACGCTCGCCCCTTACGTGTTACCGCGGCTGCTGGCACGTAATTAGCCGGGGCTTATTCGCCGACTACCGTCATCAGAGAAGCATTCCCTCTTCCCCTTATTCTTCATCAACAAAAGGATTTTACAACTTTTCAGCCTTCTTCATCCACGCGGCGTCGCTCCGTCAGACTTCCGTCCATTGCGGAATATTCTTAGCTGCTGCCTCCCGTAGGAGTTTGGGCCGTATCTCAGTCCCAATGTGTCCGTTCACCCTCTCAGGCCGGATACCCATCGTCGCCTTGGTGGGCCGTTACCTCACCAACTAGCTAATGGGACGCAAGCTCATCCTCAAGCGAAGCCGTAGCTTCCTTTCCTCAATACTTCTTATGAACTATCGAGTGTATTCGGTATTACCTGCTATTTCTAACAGCTATCCCCATCTTAAGGGTAGATTACCCACGTGTTCCTCACCAGTCCGCCACTCTAGGAGAGAAGCAAGCTTCTCTCTTGCCGTTCGACTTGCATGCTTAAGACGCGCCGCCAGCGTTCGTTCTGAGCCAGGATCAAACTCTCCATTATTTTATTTCAAACACCCCGAAGGGCGTCTGATCTCAATAATTTTAAGCCGGTCCCGTTTCTTATTTTTAGGAACGTTGACCTTCGAGAGAAAAAAATAACACCATAAAACAACTATTACGCTGTTTTATGTTCCTTCTTTTCTCCCTATTCTTTGTTCTACGCTTATTTTTCCTTACCAAAGATGATTGCTCTTTGGCTTTTTCTTCTTTCCCTTCCCTTTTATTTCAAAGACCAGTTGCTGCGGCGCACTGCTTCAGTGCATCGCAAGCGAAAGAGAATGTATCATAAAACCATTCATTTTGTCAAGCGCCTTTTTCTTTTTTTCTTATTTTTTTCAGCTTTCTTTTGCCTACTAGCGCAAGTCTTACAAACTAAAAAATACTAAGAAACCTTTTTCTACCGAATCGCTTCAAAAGCTGCCGGCTTACAAAAACCGATACGCCTTTCCAAGCGAAAAAATGCGAGAAGTTTATACAACGTTACACTGCATATTCTCTTACTATATTAGAGTTGTTTATTATAGAAGAAACCGGTAAAAGTATAAACGCTTTTTATATGCATCCGGCTGCCGTATCGCAGACTATAAATGCAACGGCGCGAACACTACTACAGTTCCCCTCTCTTTGTCAATACCCCCTGCAATTTATAGTCACAGCTTTTTTTACAATAACAAACAAAATCTTCAAAAACACTTGCCCAACTTATCTAAAAACTATATACTGCTCTCGTTTTTTGGGGAATTAGCTCAGTTGGTAGAGCGATTGGTTCGCAATCAATAGGTCAGGGGTTCGAATCCCCTATTCTCCATATTCTATTCCTTGCTGTATATAGACTTATCAAATCATTGCTTTTAATTGATTTTTAAAAGGTCAAGTCGAGAGTTTATATATGGATTATCATATCTTTAAAAAATCGAGAATAAAAAAATTATAAAGATAAAATCCTTGACTTTTCCTACAAAGTCCCGTACACTAAAGATATGAACTTGAAAACCGTTTTGACACCTGAAACTGTCAATCTCCATTTAAAAGGAACCTCTAAAGAGGAAATTATCGACGAATTACTTGATATGCTTGTTCAGGCAGGAAAAGTAAAAGATAAAGCTGTTGCCCGAGCCTGCGTATTAGACCGCGAGCGCAAGATGTCTACCGGAATGAAACACGGTATTGCGATCCCGCATGGGAAAACCGATTCGGTAAGCGATCTTGTAGCTTGTATCGGTATTTCGGATCATCCGGTTGATTTTGATTCGTTGGATCAAGAGCCATGCCGGATTTTTATTATGACGCTTTCGCCGATCGATAAAACAGGGCCGCATCTGCAATTTTTAGCAGAAGTTAGTTTGCTGTTCAAGAGTGCTGAAAAACGTCAAGAAATACTCAACGCGACTGACAAGTCCGATATTATCCGTATTTTAACCGAGTAGTACCACAACTCCGGCGAAAATAATTAAACAGGTAATCACGCTTGAGGAGGTTTTATGCTTGTAAATGTATTAACGACAGGCGACGATGTAAGTGAAAAATTAAAGACATACTGCAATGGTCTACCTGATGTCGATAAGAAGATTATGGATGCGGCATCCGATGAAGGAAAGAGCTTTATGGGTGCACATGGAGTATCTGCGGCTCCGATGGTGGTTGTCCTTGATGAAGACGGCAAGGATCTGCTAAAGACCGCCGACATGGGTGAACTTGAAAAATTCTTTTCTTAAATTTTTACTTCCATTTATTGATGAAAGCCTCTTGAAGCGTTGCTTCGAGAGGCTTTTTTTTCGGTACACAGCTGTGCTTTTTCTCTCTTTTTCAGCGGATTACGCAACAACTTTTGGACGGTTTCTTTAGATTTAACTACACCGCTTAAAGGTTTTTATACATATTCCATGTAGATTCAATCAAGGTTTTTACATCAGAATACTGAGGATTCCAACCTATTGTTTCGCGGGCTCGTTGCGATGTTGCATAAAGCTCGGCGGGGTCTCCGGCACGGCGGCCGACAAAGCGTGCAGGGATATCCTTTCCCGTAATAGAGCGGGCGGCGGTAAGCATTTCGCTGACGGTAATGCCGACTTCGCTGCCGAGGTTGACGATTAGGCTGTTGTTAGTTTTATCGATATAATGCAGTGCATCGGTATGCGCTTTTGCAAGGTCGCTCACGTGCACATAATCACGGATACAGGTGCCATCGCGCGTGGGATAATCGTTGCCGAAAATCTGAAGTTCTTTCCGCATACCGGCAGCAACTTCCATAATGATAGGCAAAAGGTTTTGCGGATTCCGCTCAAGCCCCTTAACGGCGCCGGACGGATCATAGCCTGCCGCATTAAAGTATCGCAGCGATGCAAATTTGAGTCCTTTTAACCGGTCATACCACTGCAAAAACTCTTCGGTCTTAAGCTTGGTAAAACCGTAATAACTTTCAGGATTTTTCGGATGCTTTTCATCGATAGGAAGATATTCCGGTGAACCATAGACGGCAGCCGACGACGAAAATACGAAACGGAGACAGCCGTGTTTAACCGCTGCATTTAAAATGTTCATCGTTGCCGAAATATTATTGACGGAGTATTTTTCGGGGTTACTCATCGACTCCCCTACCGCTTTAAATGCAGCCAAGTATACGGCACCGTCAAATCCGCGGGAAAAGGCCGCGTCGATGTCGCCGCTATGTCGAGTATCGCCTGCGATAAACTCCGTACCCGGGAAAATATTGCAAAGCTGTCCCGAAGATAAATTGTCGAATACCGTAACCGAATGTCCGGCTTCCAGCATTGCTTTAACTACATGGCTGCCGATATATCCGGCTCCGCCGATAACCAATATACGCATAGCCCCCCCTCTTATAAATCCGCCCTGCTTGAGCGATATATAGGAACCCTCGAAAAACTACAGGTTTTTAGAGAGTCCCTTGGATGTATCCCGTAATGCGGTAATTTTCCGCAATCGTTTTACTAATTCTTTATTCTTGCTTAAAGTTTCTATCGGAAACGGCAGCCGGTATGTCCAGTTCAAGTCGCTGACCGTACCGGGGACGTTAATCCGCTCATTTTGGACGTTGAGTGTACGTAATTCATCAATTATGAGTCCCAGCCAATCTTGTATGGGAAAGACGGCAAAAATCGACGGAACTTTAACGAGGGCGCTCAATAACGCTGCGGCTAAATCCGGTGTATAGGCAGGTTTTTCTCCTTCGATAGGACACAGTGCTGTCCGTATGTTACCGTCAATATGCAGAGCCTCAAAGAACGAAAGCATATCCGCATAAGACAACTCCTGTTCCCACCATTGCCGCATCGTCGATGAATCGTGCACAGAGGTTACTGCAACTGCGTTTTTGGGGTACTCTTGCAGCGGAATAAAAGGCGCCCCGTTTTTTTCCCATTCACGCTCCC
Source organism: uncultured Treponema sp. (assembly GCF_938029485.1). GTDB lineage: Bacteria > Spirochaetota > Spirochaetia > Treponematales > Treponemataceae > Treponema. Next base: position 4,308 of record NZ_CALHGC010000178.1, read on the forward strand.
AACGAAATACCCGAAGGCTCAAAATATGCAATTTTTCCAAAACTTTCGGCAAGACCGCGGGTTTCGCCCCCAAATCTTCGGCACACGGCTGCATATCGACGGAAGTGCACAATTCCGATAAAATATCTTCCGCTTGCTTTGCCCACAGTCGATTTTGTTGTACCTCTTTTTCTTCCACCAGTAAAGAAAATTGTTTTTGCTCATCCTCGGATAGTGTTCCCCATGCGGTGGTGTTTCGGTACAGATATGCCGCAGTATATACGGTATTACCGTGCAAGTCTTTTCCCGCTTTTACCAACATACGATCGATCCACTTCTTTCTCAAAGCAGCTTCCGCTTCCAACGGCAGCTCACAGCGCCTGATATCAGCCTCACTTTGTATTTCCGCTTTAAAAAGCCAGAGTTCCTCAGTACCGATTCTATCGGCAACTTTGCGTAATAACCCATGCGCATACAGATAGTCGCCGTTGACTGCATTTTGAACGATATCGGTATTGATATGCGGCTCTGCCATCCATCGGATACGGCTTTCCGAAAAGCCTGCCTTTTTCAAATCCTCCATCGTTATTTCCGCATAAGGAATAGGCTTGCCTAAAAGCCCTGTCGTTTCGCCTTCGGTGATAGCCCAAATTCTAAAAAAGCCTAAGATATGATCGAGCCGGTACGCATGGTAATATTGCGATGCATGGCGAAGCCGCTCCTTCCACCAACGGTAGCCGGTTGCTTGCAAATTTACCCAGTTGTAAATAGGGAAACCCCAATTTTGTCCCGTAGGATTATCCCCATCAGGAGGACTGCCCGCACGAAGATCACTGCGGAAATATTCGGGGCGCGCCCACACTTCTACCGAATCCTCGTTCATCAAAATCGGGATATCGCCTTTTACCGAAATCCCGTTATCGGCACAGTAGGTAACGGCTTTTAACAGTTGCTTATGCAAATGCATTTGTACCCACGCATAGAACAAATGCTCCCGCTTCAAAACAGGATCGTTCCATGCAGCGGTGATTTTTGTCGCTGAAGGAGAACGCATACCGGCACATTCTTTCCAGTCCTTCCACGAAGCATAATAGTTTTGCCGTTTAATATTCTTAAACACCGCGTATTCGATTATCCACGGATTCGCTTTTATCCATTCCGCAAGCTCACCGCCTTGCGCATCTGCCATAATCTGCGTTTCCGCTTTATTAAATATGGCATGGAGCAGCACATTTTTTTCATGCAGTATATCCCGGTATCGGAACCGCTCCCCCGGAGTATGGGGTTTAAAAGCGGTGCGCAATTTTTCTATCTCGGCTTTAAAGGTGTGCGCATCCGGTATGTCATCCAAACAGATATAGAGCGGGTGCAAGGCAAAGGCCGAAAGTGCATTATAAGGCGAACTGTCGGTACCGGTATCATTGACAGGTAAAAGCTGGATAATATGCAACCCTGCTTTTTTACAAAAGTCTGCAAAAGGAATAAGATCGGAAAACTCACCGGCACCGCAACTTTTTTTACTGTACAGAGCAGAAACCGGCACGGCAGTCCCGCACAAAGCCTGATTAGGCAATGAACATTTCATTTATCTCTCCATAATTACACTTATCATAGCCCAAAAACGGAAAGATAGAAAGAGGTTAGAGCATCTTTAAAAAAACGAGGTTTTTAAAGATGCCCGTCAGCCTATTCTTTAAAAGCCCGTACCTCATCATTATGATCCGTGCAGAAAGTTTCATACCCCGATGATCCGGAACGGGGCTGTTGATTATGGAACGCTCATGTATACGATAGTGCGGGTGTATATGATAGGTTTCCGGCACCGCTGTTCCAGCTGCCGAATGATTTTTTCAAGCGCTGTCCCGTCTGCAAAAAAAGCACCGCGGATTGCTGCGCCGTATTCGGATTCTGCCGAGAACCAGCGGGTGAGTTCCGCCTGCGTTACCAGCCGCTTTTCCTGATAGTCTACCTTTTTCAACAGTTGTATGCGGCAGCCCGCTTTTTCGGCAATTTCTACAACGGTGTTCTCCGACCACGCAGTGCGTTTATTTTGACTGTCGGAAAAAAACGCCGCTTCGGCAGCCGCAAACCGGTTGACGGATTGCTCTTCGATTTCGCCGGACGGCAGCAGCGCCGACAGTCTCAGCCCTTGCTGTGGAAGCGGGAACGCAAAGAGAATACGCGCACCGGCGGTGTGCTCTTGCGCTATGCAGGAAAAGAAATCGGTAAAACCGTCCGCCGTTGCAGCAGGATTATACGAAAGCACGACGTCAAACGCTAAGTCGGGGAAAAGTTCGCCGCCCTTTTTCTCCGCGTTTACCATACTGCCCGCAGGTACCGTATTGCCCGAAGTTCCCATACTGTTTGTAGTTACCGCACCGGCCGATGCGGCAGGAGATTGTGCATCGAGTTGGGCAGGCGTTTTGTCATTATGCCGATTAAGGCATGGAAGAACGGCCGTAATCGGACGGTTCAAAAATTCAAAGGTTTCCGCATACCGCAGCGCCGATTGCAAGGCCTCTTGGCGTTCAAAAATGCCTGCCGTACATCCGTTAAGGGTGATACGGGTACTCGGCCACAGTAAAAGCCCGCCGTCGGCTCGATACACCAGCACCCGGTCGTCGGCGGATAGGTTTGCCAGCCCCATAAGAGTATCCCGTATTTGTTCCAGTATTTCGGCGCTGCTGCCTTCCGTCCGCGCCTGCCAGTCCTCAACCGTAAAGGCAGCCTTTTTTTCCCCGGCAGCCTCGTGTATGGCAGCCAGCTGAGTTTCCCGCTTTGCCAATACCTCGTTCCGTATCCTTTCTTCATAGCCGGTATAGCCGGGGGTGTAAAACACCCTGCCGATCAGTTCGTCGGGTAGGTACTGCTGCGCAATCCAGTGGTCGCGGTAGGCATGAGGATAGAGGTATCCTTCCCCATGCCCGAGCGCTTCTCCATCGCGGTTCGCATCTTTCAGATGATTCGGTACCTCGGTTTGCTCTTTTTCCACCGCCTTTAAAGCGTCGAAAAAGCCGAGCGAGCTGTTCGATTTAGGGCAGGTCGCAAGATACAGCGCCGCGTGGGTTAGATGGTACCTACCCTCCGGTAAGCCGATGCGGTCAAAAGCCGCCGCCGCACTCGTAACGACGGTCAGTGCATGAGGGTCTGCAAGTCCGATGTCTTCGCAGGCAGAGATAAGCATACGCCGAAAGATAAAGTGAGGAGACTCCCCTGCCCGCACCATTCGGGCGAGCCAGTAGAGCGCTGCATCGGGGTCGCTTCCGCGGATAGATTTAATAAACGCGCTGATAATATCGTAATGATAATCGCCATCTTTATCGTAGAGCACCGCTTTTTGCTGGATGCTTTCCTCGGCAGCCTGCATATCGATAGTGATTTCCGTACCGGCAGACGGCGGCCAGTGCTCGGTAGAGGTTTCAACGGCTAACTCAAGCGCATTTAAGAGACTGCGCGCATCTCCTGCGGCGGTTTCGACAAGATGCTCTAATGCGCCTTCGGTAAAAGAGACCTTCCATTTTCCGTAGCCCCGCTCCATATCCTGCAAGCATCGTTCCACCGTCCGGTACAGGTCGGCATCGGTAAGCGCCTTGAGCTGAAATACCCGACTGCGGCTCACTAAGGCTTTATTTACTTCAAAAAAAGGATTTTCGGTCGTTGCGCCGATAAAGATCACCGTTCCGTTTTCCACCCACGGCAGTAACGCATCCTGCTGAGCTCGGTTCCATCGGTGTACCTCATCAACGAAGAGGATGGTAGGTTTTCCGTAGAGCTTTTTATATTGTTCCGCCGATGCAATCGCATCGCGTATCTGCTGCACTCCTGCAAGGACGGCATTTAAACTTAAGAAATTACTTTTGGTATGATTGGCAATAACTTGGGCAAGGGTTGTTTTTCCCGTCCCCGGCGGCCCGAAAAAGATAACGGACGAAAGCCTGTCCGCTTGAATGGCTCTTCTTAAAAGCCGCCCTTTTCCGACAATGTGTTCTTGTCCGATATATTCGTCAAGGCTGCGGGGACGCATTCGTGCAGCAAGCGGAAGCCGTTCCGCTGCCGCCGCTGTTTCGAATAAATCCTTACTCACGGTTCCATTCTGTTTGGCCGGGGTTATAAAAACCCCACAATCCGGTATATTTTGCATTGGGATCATTGACACCGGCATAGATGATATACCTGCCGCCATGATCGAACGCATTGATAGGATTAATCACATATTTTCCGACACTGTTGTTATATTGATGAATATTCGCCGACGGGATGGAAGAGTCAGAGGAACCGGCAGAGACGGTGCGGGCGCCGGTAAGATTATTACCGGTAAGCTTAACTTCTCCATACCCCCTTATACCGCTGATCAATACTAATTGTTTACTCGGCAAATAGGTAATACTTTGCGGGCTGCTCACCCCGTGCCCAATGATTGTCCAAGTGCTGCCGTCATAGCAGTACAACGTACTATTATCGAAAACAAAGACGGAAGCCGCAGGGCCTTCGCAAATACCTTTTAATCCCGAAGAAGGACTACCGGGTATCCGCGTACCGTTATTAGCGTACAGTCCGTCGCCGAACAAACAATAGGTACGGGAAGCTCCTTTGGGAACGCCCGAATGACTCCATGAAGCTCCTACCGTTCCGCCTGTAATCGAATAGATTGTACCGTTATCAATCGCAAAGACGGTACCCGACCCTACAACATATTGAGCCGAAGCCGCCGCTCCGGGTAAATCCGTCCATGTCGAAAAATCGTATTTATAGGCTTTGAAGGAGCTGTCCTTTCCGAATGAAGCATAGAGATTGCTGCCGTCTGTAGCAATCATCGTACAAAGCCCCGAAGGACATCCGCTCATCGCCGACCATTTTCCCGTACTTCCCACAGACTTGTCGTATATTTTTCCGTTTGCGGTATATAACGTATCCCCAATCCGTATCATTTTGCGGATATTTCCTTTCACAGATGCAGGCTTGAGCTTTACCTCCTGCTCGATTGCAGCGAATATCGGAGCATTTTCACACGCTGATGAAATGATGACGGCAGAAATAGCAAGAGCGGCAGAAAATACTATTTTTTTCATAGACCTGTTCCTTTTTAGAAGTGATACCGTGCGGCAAAACCGATATTTAAGAAGTTTCCCGTACGATTAAAGCTTTTGTTTTTATACCATTGCGGAACGATATCCCACGATAATTCGCCGCCGAATGACCATTCCGGCGAATACTGATAGAAAACACCTGCCTGCGGCCTAAAGAACAAACTGAAATACCGTGTTCCATTATAAGACTGAAAATCCCCGCCGATACCGAAGGTGAGCGGAATACGGACTTTTTGAACTGCAAAGGTATATCCTGAGTTGATAGTAAACGGAATGGCAAAGTAAAGATTGCTTCCGAGCGTTAAATAAAACGAAAAAGCAAGATCTCCGCCGATTGAAACCCCTTTTGTCAGATAGTGTGTATACCCAAGGAAGATGCTGCCGCCCGGATAGATATTGGTTTTAATCGCAAATTTCTCCGGCGAAGTATTAAAAAGCGGTATCCCTAACTGTAAGCCCATACGGATAAATTGATCGCCTTTCCGGATAGGTTCATAAACGTATGCAGTAATAGGAGCCTGCGCGGACGGCGGGGCTGTTTCTTGAGTTTCGGCAGATTCTTGCGCAAAAGTATTCCATATCAGTATAGAAAAAAAGAAAAGCAAACAACAACGTTTCATAAAGGAACTCAACTCCATTTTCATTGTAAGGTATCGCAAAAATGACAAACTTATCAGTTCATCCCATAAGTACACTTAAACAATCCGTATGTACCATAAGTTACAGAAGCGCCGACACTGCCCACGCGGTCTCCCATGCATAGAGAGCTAATGCAATCATTCCCATGCTAATCAGCAACAGCGGTGCATTTTTCCATTGAGCGCTCACATTGCTCTCTTCAACTCTCCGTTTAACGGCACAGAGAACAAGCGACCAAATCAGCATACTCGCTAAGGCGCTCACCAGAATGGCAATCATTTCTATATAGGTAAAAGCCTGATAAAGGGCAAAGACCACGATACCGCCGCAAAACAAACGCTCCCGTATCAGCGGTACTTCCGTTTGGTGGAAAAGCGTTCGCTGTAAAACCAGATCACAAAGGTAAACAAAAAGCAAAGCAAAGAGCGGTGTTACAACGACAATACCAATAGGCAATAAAATATAAAATTCAAACAGCCAACCGATTGAAGCGGAAATGAGTATGACCGCACCGTCCCGTAGAATAAACGGAATAATCACACGGGTCGAACGTGCATTCATCGAAAGCCGTTCCAAACCGATACCGTGCAAAAAAACTAATGAAGCCGGGAATGTATAAAAGAATATTAAGGACACAAGAAACATACCGCACCTCTCTATTGCCGGTTCCGATACGATTCATCGGCTTGAAACGGTAACAGCTCCCCCTTATGGAAACTGCGGAACAGCCAGAGCGAGAGACCGAGTAACATCAGCACACCGGCACCGCTCCCCCAAAATTTAAACGGTAACGCAAACGGAAGCAACGTAATACTGAACAATCCGGAAGGAACCGGCAGCGAAACCGTACCAAAAACGATAAGTTCCCGCAGGATTGAAATTGCCACTAAAAGAAACGAATACGTTATCGGTAATTCCAGCGGATACCGGCTTGAATCATACATACCGATACTGATGATCAGTATATACGAAAATGCAGTTATGTAGATATATATTTCAAGACTGACTGCGATAACAGGAAAAACAACGCCCACAGCCTGTGCATATAATGCCGCAGCAAGCATAAGATTAATATAGGTTATAACCTGTGCTGTTTTATCGATTTTAAAATACGTGATGAGCATCTTACTCAATACACCTACACCAAAAAGCAGCCAAAACTCGGCAATAAAGATCAGCCCTTCGGCAAAATGGGCTATGAGAGGAATGATCGGGCATAATCCTAAAAAAAAGATAATCGATTTACTTACCATATTACCGTCCCTGCCGTGTCATCAATGCTTCAATTTTATTTCGATGCATCGCAATAGCCGCTTGTGTTATTCCATAGTATTCCGCTTGTTCCGGAACGGCATCAACTCCGGCTAATCCGCAAAAAACACAGCCGATTGAGCGTTCATAAAAAAAGACGGCAGGATAAATACCGTACTTACCCGTTACCGGAAGCATCAATATAAATGCTTCGTGTCCGGAGTATGAGGCAGACAATAGTGTCCGGAACGGCAAGCCTGATAATCTTGCGTTATCAAACCCTATGATAGTTATTTGCCGGCCGTTAAGCTCCGGATTTGCACGGCATAATTTTTCTACTGCGGCTGTAAGATATTTTGTATCGGTGTTTTTCCGCAAATACGCCAAGCCGAAAAATAAGGCTAAAAACACAAACAAAATTCCGGCCAATGCGCTGTATTTTTTTAAAAAGTAGTGCGAGGTATCGGTCATAGTATACCCCGTATTCTTCTATAGATGTACGATTCCATCCACTCGATGAGCGGATTAAGGCAATCAACAAACAGAACGGCAAAAGGAATGCCCGCCGGTATCGCACCGGGACCGGTGATAAAAAAGGCGAAGATGCCTGTCAGTATGCCTGTCATGCATCGCCCTTCCCATGAACGGGGGATGGAACCGCCGTCATTCATAACAAAAAATGCCGCGAAAAGAGCGCCGCTCGTCAGCAACGCGGATAATATATCTCCTTTTCCATAAACGCCCGCCTGTCCTACGGAAGGAAATAGATATATGAGCAGTCCGTAAACGAGCAGAAAGGTAAAAGGCAGTGTTTTATTAATCGTTTTTGATGACAGTAATACAATCGACGAGCATAACGTTAAAAGATTATACCGGAAGGCCGGTATCGCAGACGGGTAATGAAGAAATAGTCCGGCATATCCCGCCGGCAGCGTTACACCGGCTCCATGCAGGAACGTTGAATTAAACATTGAAGTTATATACTGATCCGCCGGCGTCTGCAAAAGGCCGGAAGGTGCCAAAGCCGCGAACACGCTTCCGTTGGCGGCTATACGGTCGAAACCGATCGGTTGTACAAAGCACTCGGGTTTGCAAATGGCTGCAATGCAGGCGGCAAGCATGACAGGATTAATCCACGAGAAGCCCTTCCCGCCGAAAATCCCCCAGCTGAAAAAGTAGCTCATAAACGCAATCAAAAAACTGAATACAAAGCCGCTATTAGCCGGCATAAAAAAACCTATCAATAAGCCGGTTACAAGCGCGTGGATATCAAATACCCTTTTACCTTGCGTATAACCTATAAGAAAAGACGCAAGCGCTGCAGCCGTTCCGGCAGACATAATCATAAAGATACTTGCAAAATCATGCATAATCCCCATGACGATAAGTTGGAGCACCAATAAGCTCAGCACAAGTATCGCAGTATGCCGGGCATTCACGCCGGTATAGATATAGGGCGCAGGAAAGCGTGCTGCATAGTTATGAGGCATAGCCTACTCCCCGCTCCGCTGCCGATTTGATAATCGTAGTCAGTGGAATACGCACCGGGCATACCGCTGAACAGCAGGCGC
>NZ_CALHGC010000179.1 GCF_938029485.1 uncultured Treponema sp.
ATCAGTGTCGTTTTTCCAGCTCCGTTTTCTCCTACCAGTCCGATCACCTCTCCTGCATGGACATCAAAACTCACGCCTTGTAAAACGGGAGTTCCTGAAAATTCCTTTGTAATATGATCGATTGATAAGATCACTTCATCATTATTCATAAATTTCTATAATCCTTATGGGCACTGCTCAAGATCTCGGTTTTTTAAATGCCCTCTGTATATGGCAATGCCTTCGTGTTAAGCCTTACACGTAAAAGCAATATAAAACTTCTTTACTATCATTTTTTACTACCATTCGATAAAAAAACGGGTACACGAAATCTGTTTGATGTTGCCGAACTTTCCATGTACCCGCTTTTCTGAGGAGGCTTTTTTAAATAATAGTCCGTATTTTTATTTATTAAATTTCATATTTAAATACTTGCGCGGTATCTCCTGCTCGGTTGTCGACAAAAAGCCTTTTCCGAGAATGTAAGTATCCATAAATACCAACGCCTGATTTTTTGCACGCACACCGGTGTTGGCATCCGTGTAGTATGCACTCTTCCACCGTGCATTGGGAGTAAATACGCCCAGCGCTTTTGACAGATCGGTCAGACTTCCTTTCTCCGCTTTACCGTCGATAATGCGGCGGGCATATTCACCCAAACCTGCACTGACGGTAAAGCCGTACGAGTATGCCCACGTACCGAAACGGCCTGCTCCGCCCTTGTCGATAACAGACTGTTCAACCTTTGTCAAAATAGCTGCAAAGTCTCCGGCTTGTTCGGTAAGATCGATACCGAGCGCTCCCGGATAGCCCATTAACGGCGAGGGAAGGTCGGCTTCAACAAAAGTTCCGCCGTACTGTAACAGCTGCTTTAAGAGCGGTTCGGTATGCGCATCGTTTGTACAGAAGAATGCCGTTTCTTTACCGTATTTTTCAATCCACTGCGGAACTTTTTCCAGAATGAATTGTTGAGCGCCGGCAACGCCGACATCGCTGGTCGGGTCGGGAGCGGTTTCGAACACAAACTTCACCCCGATATCGTTACACGCCGCTTCCATAATCTGCCGGCGGAGGCCGAGCGTTTCATACGACATATGCCGCGGGAAAGAAATATGCACAAACGTTTTTGCGCCGAGCTCTTTTGCCGCCCAAACAATCGTATAGCCGCGGGATACAAAGTCATTGCTTATCGCCATATCGGCAGCCGCTTGAATAACAAGCGGATCTTCATGCGGTTCGCCTGCAAACAGCAATATGTCGGGACGTTTTTCCCGAACACGTTTAAACGCCTCTGCAGTTCCGGGAATTCCTTGGTTGACGATAATCGCTTTCATCAGCGGATCGTCCGCAAGAGAGACAATCTGTGTGATAGTCGTTTCCTGCTGCGACATAAAGTCATCGGGATAGGTGATATGCTGAATCATCCCGCCCGTTTTAGCGGAACCGTACATTTCTATCAGTTTTTCGGCTCCGCGGAGATCATCTTCCGATTGAGAAACGGTTCCCGTTACAATACCGATATGGTACGAAGAGGTTTTTCCGTTAGACGCCGATCCCGCTTGCTCAGATTGCGCTCCCGCTTTTTTGCTGCATCCCGATAGGGAGATGCTCAAAAGCGCTGCAGTCAACAAAACGGCATACATTCCTTTTTTCATATTCAACTCCTTTCGATACCGTATGTGCATCAATAACGACACTGCATACGTTAAAAGTCAACGTTCTTTGATACTAAGTGCTTATAGAAAAAATGTCAAGTGTTTTATGTATAAATATGCAATAAAAAGAGGTAAAAATAGTATTTTTATGCAAAAAAAAGAAAAGTATGTAGAATCCAATCACTGTGAAAATCCTTTTTATGCGAGGGCTGGAAACATCGGAAAAGATACTATATACTACCCCGATGGATGGGACAAATTCACTACGGCAAATCCAAAAATCATTCAAAAAGACCCTCTATTCTTCTAAAATACCGTTGAGCGCTATCAGAGAAGAATACAATTCCTTTTTTTATTCTCCTTATCTGCCGAACAATACGGATATAACACGGGATACGATCGGTTCGGTACCGGTAGAAATTCTGGAGCCGGAAGTTGCAGCGGCAAAGCGCGTTATCCTTTATGCCCATGGAGGATCCTTTGTAAACGGCTCTTGTAAGGCCGCCCGGAATTTTTGCGCTTCGCTTGCTCACGAATGTGTATGCAAACTCTTTTTACCGGAGTATCGGCGCGCCCCCGAATATCCTTTTCCTGCCGGTCTGGAGGATATCTTCATTACGTATGGGGGAATACTGAAAAAATACGCTTTTTCTCCGGCGTCGGTCGTTATTGCCGGAGATGAAGCGGGGGCGGCTTTAGCAACGGCACTTGTTCATTATTTACGGCAAAAAAAATTACCGCAGCCGGCAGCGCTCGTACTCATTTCGCCGTGGCTGGATGTTTCATGCTCAAACGAAGAAATACATACGTTACAAAAATCCGATAAATTCTTGCTGCAAGAGTCACTGCAAGCAGCCGCCGGACGTTATACGTCACCCGATAATTTTCACAATCCGCTCGTATCCCCACTGTACGGTTCCTTTGAAAATTTTCCGCCGGTCTTTATTCAATGCGGCGGCCAGGAAATCTTGTCGGCGGATGCGAAAATGCTTGCACAAAAAATTGAAGCGGCCGGAAATCAAGTGCAACTGGATGTATGGCCTGATATGTGGCATCTTTTTCAGGCAATGGATGCTCAAGCAAAAGAAGCTCACTTAGCGGTAGAAAAAATGGGACAATGGGTGCAGTCTCTTTTTATTGAGGAAGAATGATGAATATGATGGAGTTGGTCGCCCCTGCCGGAAATCTTGAAAAACTGCACTACGCATGGGAGTATGGAGCGGATTCCGCCTATATCGGCCTTAAAAACTTTTCGTTGCGGGTAAAAGCCGACAATTTTTTTACCGACGAGTATAAAACCATCCGCGCGCTTAAAGAGCGGTATGCCGAACAGGGCAAGTCTAAAAAGCTGCTCTGCGCGCTGAATATTTCTTTTCATAATGAGGATATTAAGGCTTTTTTGGCGGAGGCCGATTATTTTAAGCTCTACCCCATCGACGCCTTTATCGTTCAGGATATCGGAATGGTTTCCGTACTGCGCAAACATTTCCCCGATACGCCGCTTCACCTCAGCACACAGGCAAACTGTATCAACTATGAAGCGGTGCGCATCTACCGCGACTTGGGATTTAAACGTGTGGTACTCGGCAGGGAGGCCTCGCTCGCCGATATTGCCGAAATAAAAGCGCACGTACCGGAGATGGAGCTTGAATGCTTTGTGCACGGCGCGATGTGCATTGCGTATTCGGGGCGGTGCCTTATCAGCGCATACCTTACCGGCCGCAGCGCAAATGCCGGCGCCTGTACTCATTCCTGCCGGTGGGACTATTCGCTTGCGGTTGAAGAGAAAGAGCGCCCGGGAGAATACTTTCCCGTAGAAGAAGGCAGCGGTTATACGGCGCTTTTTTCGTCTAAAGACCTCTGCATGATAGACTACCTTGCCGACCTGAAAAAAGCGGGGGCAGATGCGCTTAAAATAGAAGGAAGAATGAAAAGCCTCTATTATACCGCGCTTGTTACCCGCGCCTACCGGAAGCGGATCGATGCCTTATGCGGCAAAATCTCCCCTGCCGAGGCGGAACCTTTTGTAAAAGAGCTGTACAATACGGCGCACCGTGCGTTCGGTACGGGTTTTTATTTTTCCAAGGATGATGCAAATAAAACTACCCGCGGAGAATCTAAGTCGCCGTATATCATGGCCGGCACCATCGGTAAAGAACTCGGAAACAACCGCTACGAATTTATATCCATGAATAAGATTACCGCAGATATGCCGCTTGAATACATCGGCCCCGATATCTGCACAATCGAAGGTAGCAATTACACGCTGCTCAATCCTGAAACCGGCGACGCCCGCGATTGGGTATGCCACGGACATCCCTGCGTTATTGAAACGAGCGTGCCGCTGCGCAGCGGTTTTATTGTACGTACAAAAAGCAGTGCGGAATAATTTTTCTTTCTTTTATAAATCGATAAGTCTGTAAATCGGTAAGCCGGCAAATCCGTTAGAAAGGGTTGACATTTTTTTTGTTTTTTGTAACTATAGGTTTACATTGTAAAGCTGTAAATTCGGTAACATGAATAGTAGTACGTTATTTCTCCCGAATAAGTGTTAGAGCGGTCTTATATGTCCCCATAAGGCCGCTCTTTTTTTATTCGGAAGTATTTGCGATAAACCTATTCAGCAAGACGGTTATCGAACAGATCGAGTATTTAAGCTATCCCGTTGAGTTAATCCGCGCTGTGCGGCAAGCATCTCGAAAGCGGCGGCGCGAGCCTTTTCCAATAGTGCAAAATCTCTGATAGGATCAGCAAGCTCAAAACCGCAATAACCGGACTGCTCAACCCCGCCGATGTCTCCCGGCCCCCGCAGCTTCAAATCTTCTTCCGCAATCACAAACCCATCAGTCGTGCTTGCCATCACTTTAAGCCGCGCCTTGCCGGTTTCGGTAATATTTTTCCCGTAGAGCAAAAAACAATAGGCCTGATCGCTGCCCCGTCCGATTCTGCCTCGCAGTTGATGCAGCGCCGAAAGGCCGAAGCGGTCGGCGTGCTCAATTACCATACAGGTTGCGTTCGGCACATCGACGCCGACTTCAATAACGCTGGTGGCCACAAGGATGTGAATAGTGCCTTCACGGAACTCCTGCATGATAGCCCGCGCTTCGTCCTCCGGTACCTTGGAATGAAGGAGTGCAAGCCGATGATTGGGAAAGTCCCTTGTCAGTTCCGCAAACATATCTTCCGCCGATTTAAGGCTGAGCGTATCCGAATCTTCGATAATCGGATACACAAAATATGCCTGCTTCCCTGCAAGGATGTCCTGTCCGATAAAGTAATATACTTTTTCGGCCTTACTCTGGGGAGCGATATAGGTAATCACCGGCTTGCGCCCTGGAGGCATCGTTTTGATGACGGAAATATCGAGGTCGCCGAACATCGACAGCGCAAGCGTCCGCGGAATGGGCGTCGCGCTCATCATTAAAAAATGCGGAGCCTTTTTTCCGCTGTCGATGCCCTTTTGGATAATTGCAGAGCGCTGGAGTACACCGAAGCGGTGTTGCTCGTCGACAACAGCCATACCGAGGTGCTGGAACTGCACTTTATCCTCTATAATGGCGTGCGTTCCTACAACAATATTAATAGAACCGTCGATGAGTCCGTCTAATACTTCTTGTCGTTTCTTACCCTTCACGATACCCGTCAACAGTTCTACACGCAAGTTCATTCCCTTGAGAAATTCCTTAATCGTCTGGAGATGTTGCTCTGCAAGTATCTCCGTAGGAGCCATCATACAAGCCTGATAGCCATTGTCGATAGCAATAAGCATAGACATCAGCGCTACA
>NZ_CALHGC010000180.1 GCF_938029485.1 uncultured Treponema sp.
CCAGAGTTGAACCTCTTCGCGGTTCAAATGGTCTCACAGTCTCAATTTTTCCGCGGTTTTTATCTACTCTACCTGATGCGTTTACCCATTTACTGGAAAAATGTGCGAAATTTTAAGCAAAATTTCGCACAGAAGGACGGACACCGCTAAAAATATTTTTAATGCGGTCCCCTTGACTTGAAATAAACGATAGAAAATTATATATGAGAATGTATGCATCAGTACATGGCGCCTTTAAAAATCTAACAGGGGGTTTAGCGATGCCTCTATGCGAGAAAATATCGGATTGACGGAGGATTTTCAGTGAAAGATGTGTTAGTTGTTATTGATATGCAGAATGATTTTGTCAGCGGGAGTTTGGGGACAAAAGAAGCGCAGGCGATTGTGCAAAATGCCGTAAAAAAGATTGAAACCTTTAAGGGGCACATTGTCTTTACGCAGGATACACACCCAAGTTCTTATTTGCAATCTCAAGAAGGAACGTTTTTACCTGTTCAGCATTGCATAAAAAACACGGAAGGGTGGGAACTTGTTGCTCCGGTAAAAAAGCTCATGACCGATCAAGTCTATGAAAAGCCTACATTCGGTTCACTTTCGCTGGCGGAAGCTTTAAAAAATTTGCATGAAAGAACGCCGATTCATTCTATTACATTGATAGGATTATGTACGGACATTTGCGTTGTTTCGAATGCGCTGTTGTTAAAAGCCTTTTTTCCCGAAGTCCCCATTCATGTCGATGCCGCTTGTTGCGCGGGAACAACGCCCGAAAATCACAAGGCGGCGCTGCAGGTTATGAGGATGTGCCAAATTATTATCGAAAATGAATAAAAAGGCTGAATGAGATTATGGATCCTACGATACGATTGCTTCCCGCCGATGCAGTGTACACGGTGTATGAACGGCTGCGGCAGGAAAATCCCAACCCGCGGAGCGAGCTGCATTGGAAAAATGTTTATACGCTGCTGGTTGCCGTGGTGCTTTCCGCACAGGCGACCGATGTTGGGGTAAATAAAGCGACTGCGCCTCTTTTTGAACGGGTTGAAACACCGGAGCAAATGGTTGCACTCGGTGAAGAAGGATTGAAAGGCTATATCAACTCCATCAACTTATATCCGACAAAGGCAAAGCGCATTATTGCGCTCAGTAACATTTTAGTCGAGCAATATCATTCGGAAGTGCCGCATGACCGTGCCGCATTGGAGAGTCTTCCGGGCGTTGGGCGGAAAACGGCGAATGTTGTGCTGAATGTAGGTTTCGGCGAACCTGCGATAGCGGTTGACACGCATATTTTACGGACGGCGCCTCGTATCGGACTGTCGCAGGGAACAACGCCGCTTGAGGTGGAGCAGGATTTGCTGCGCGTAACGCCCGAAGAATTTTTGCTGGACGCTCATCATTGGATACTGCTGCACGGCAGATATGTTTGCAAAGCCCGCAATCCCGATTGTGCAGGATGTAATCTCAATGATATATGTCTAAGGAACGGGGTGGCGGTTTAGCGTTTTTACGGAACGAATACCTTTACTTTTAATAAAAAATCCGCTATGCTATGCTTCGGTATTTCAAAGTTGCACAAAGTAAACAATTATGTGCAGCCGGAATATCCGGAATTTCTTTTATTTTAGGAGGAAGGAATATGAAAAAATCCGTTTTCGTATTATCGGTTATCTTTTTAACGGGTGTTCTTTCATTCGCAGCTGATGCGGAAACCGATGTTAAGATCGATTTTAGAATGAATACTGCTAAAGAGGATTATGCGTCGAATTATTTTAGTTGGACACTGGGCAATCAAGAGACGGTAAAAGACTCATTCGATGCGGTTTCGGGAGCAAGCTTAAAAGGCTCTACAAAAGCGTTTAATGCCGTCCGCTATGCAGGCGATGCTGCTGATAAAAAAGCGGCGATTCCGGCAGGGCTTCGCAGTCTCTTTTTATTCCCGCTTGCCGATTGGAAAATCGCCGGCGATTGCGGACTGCAGGTATCAAGCAAGAGCGGTGTTATTACGATACGGTTTACCCGCAAAACAACGGCGTATGAATTAAAGACCGATAAGAAAGGCAATTTCAACATTCTTACCGGAGCAAAGATCGCGAAAGATATTGCTGAAAAGACCGAAACCGGTTTTGTCATTAAGCATGAATACCTCAAAGCAGGCGGCGATCCGACAAAACCGTCCGATTTGGATTGGAATAAAGTACCGCTGGAAAACGACACTTTTGCTTCCGATGCGGCGTATCATTATGAAGGAACGTTGAAATTTACATTCAAAAAAAATATTTTAACGGCTAACGGTATATTAAACCGTAACTAAGCTGGTTACGATCACCGTTATCACTAGCAACGGGGCAACTGCAGCAGGGGCTTTTTAATAGCGATGCACCGTGTTGTGCTTTAAACGGCAGTTGCCCTGTATTACTAAAAAGCCTTTCAGCGTATTCCGCGTGAAAGGCTCTTTTTTTACTCCGAGTAAAGCCCGATGGCGTGTATCTTTTTGCGGCGGTACCGTACCAAGACTTTCGGGTCGCGCTTGCAAAGATCGGCTAAGTCGTGAAGGATTTGCGCACGTATTTTATCCGCCGCTTGTTGCGGGTCGGTGTGGGCGCCGTCTTCCGGCTCTTCGATAACGCCGTTGATCAACTTGAGGCCGAGTACCTCGCGGCTGGTGATTTTCAGCATCGCGGCGGCATCCTTCGCGCGGCTTGAGTCCCGCAATAGAATTGATGCGCAGCCTTCCGGCGAGATAACCGAGAAAATCGCATTTTCCAGCATATAGGCCTTATCGCCGACGCTGATACCGAGTGCGCCCCCAGAACCGCCTTCTCCGATGACGAAGCAGATAACCGGCGTTTTAACACGGCTTAATTCACGTAAGTTCACTGCGATGGCTTCGGCAATGCCGCGCTCTTCCGAACCGAGCCCCGGATATGCCCCCTGCGTGTCGACAAAGGAGATAATCGGCCGGTGGAATTTTTCCGCCTGTTTAATCAGCCTGAGCGCCTTGCGGTATCCTTCGGGATTCGCCATGCCGCCGTTCCGGTCGATGGTTTCGCGTAAGTTCCGCCCCTTTTGATTACCGATAACCGTTACAGGTATCCCTTTAAGAAAAGCGATACCGCCTATCAGCGCAGGATCGTCGCCGAAGCAGCGGTCTCCGTGCAATTCGATAAAATCGTCAAAAATCATATCGATGTAGTCAAGCGTGCGAGGGCGGTCATTATGCCGGGCAAGCTCAATCTTCCGCCACACCTGAGAAATCGCAGAACTCGCTTGCAGTTTTTCATTGATTGTTTTAAGTTCTTTTGTGATATCAAGTCCGTATTTATCCGCAATGTCGCGTAAATTCGACAAAAGTTCGCTTTGATCAGTCCGGTTCTCGTTTTCTTTAGTCATATTATATTCTTCCCTTGCCGAACGGCGGATTTATATGGGCATCGATCATCACGGCAAAAAAGTGCTTTTGTTCGATGCGCGGCACAATACAGTCCACAAAGCCTTTTTTCAGTTGGAACTCGGCACGCTGAAAGCCTTCAGGCAGCTGCTGGTGGATAGTACCTTCGATAACGCGCGGGCCTGCAAAGCCGATAAGCGCATTGGGTTCCGCAGCAATAATATCGCCGAGCATCGCAAAGCTCGCCGTTACACCGCCGGTAGTCGGATCGCAAAGCATCAGGAAAAACGGCACTCCCTTATCATCCAGTTCCGCTGCCGCGCTGGAAGTTTTCGCCATCTGCATCAGCGAGAAAAGCCCCTCCTGCATACGCGCACCGCCAGACGTTGCGTAGATAATTACGGGTATCCGTTCCGCCGCACCTTTCAGCATAAGCCGCGAAATCTTTTCCCCGACAACCGAACCCATCGAACCGCCGAGGAAGTCAAACGACATAATACCTAAAAGCGCATCTCTGCCTTCAATTTTGCATTTGCCGGTAACGACGGCCTCGTTCATTGAGGTTTTTGCTTCTGCAGCAGAGATTTTTTCTTCGTAGCCTGCCATTTGAATGGGATTCATCGTCCGGAGTGTAGTATCCAGTTCTTCAAATGTACCTTCGTCGGCAAGATAAGCGATCCGGTCGGGGACATCCATCCGCATATGGCAGCCGCAGTCGGGGCATACCATCAAATGCTTCAAAAGTATTTCCCGTTCATATTGTTTTTTACAATGAGGACATTCCATTATTTCTTTCCTTATTTATCTCCAGTAGTGAATAACTGCGCGTACAAACTTGTGCCGAAGGTACCCGATTGGAACTGCGCAGACCGTAAAATTCTTTTTTGCTCTTCGATGTTGGTCTGAATCCCTTCGATATGCAGTTCATCCAGCGCACACAGCAGTTTTTTAATGGTCTGTGCCCGGTTTTCGCCGTGTACAATCAGTTTGGCGGTCATAGAATCGTAGAAGGGTACCACCTTATAGCCCTGATAGAGAAAACCGTCGAAGCGGACGCCGTTCCCGCCGGGTATCCGTAAGTTGGTAATCAGACCGGGGGTTCGCGCGTTGATGCGGGCTTCGATTGCCCAGCCCTTGACCGGCAGCACACCGTCCGGAAGCGTCATCTTGCCGCCCGTACACACGGTGATCTGCTCACGGATAATATCCGTGCCGGTTACCATCTCTGAAACGGGATGTTCAACCTGCACGCGCGCATTGACTTCCATAAAATAGAACTGATCGCCGGAGACCAAAAATTCGATGGTGCCC
Organism: uncultured Treponema sp.; assembly: GCF_938029485.1. Classification (GTDB taxonomy): domain Bacteria; phylum Spirochaetota; class Spirochaetia; order Treponematales; family Treponemataceae; genus Treponema. Next base: position 4,700 of record NZ_CALHGC010000180.1, read on the forward strand.
GCTCCGCAATACTTGAGCGTGGAAAAGAGTTTTTTTGCCCCTGCACACATTGAATCATACATTGCATCGCTTACTGCCTGCGACGGGCTTTCTTCAATCAATTTTTGGTGATTCCGCTGTACGGAACAGTCCCGTTCACCGAGAATCGCAACGCCGCCTGCACCGTCGCCGATAACCTGCAGCTCAACGTGCCGCGGGTCGCTCAAGTATTTTTCGATATACACCGTACCGTCGGCGAAATTGGCTTCCGCCTCCGAAGAGGCAATGGCGAGGTTCTCGGCTAAATCGGATTCTTTCCATACGATGCGCATTCCCTTGCCGCCGCCGCCCGATGCCGCTTTAATGATAACCGGATAGCCGCACTTGTTTGCGGTTTCTACCGCCTGTTCTTTTGTTTTGATGGCGCCGGCAGATCCGGGGGTAATCGGTAAACCGCTTTTTTGAGCGGTTTCCCGTGCTCTTACCTTATCGCCGAGCATTTCGATAACCGAAGGGTCGGGGCCTATCCAATGCATACCGCTTTTTTCGACTTCACGCGCAAACTCGGCATTTTCGGATAAAAAGCCGACACCCGGATGTACGGCTTCACAGCCTGTACTTAAACCGACGGTGATTAAGGCCGTGCGGTTTAAATAGCTTTTAGCCGAAGGAGCGGGGCCGATACAAAAAGCTTCGTCGGCAAGCTTTACGTGCAAACAATCTTTGTCGGCGCTTGAATATAC
>NZ_CALHGC010000181.1 GCF_938029485.1 uncultured Treponema sp.
TTCCATTTCAATACATTCCCATGCGCCATCCGGCATCATATAGGTTATAACTTTTTCTGTTGGTTGAAAACCGGTGGATTCATAACAATGCCGTGCACGTTCATTATTCGTAAACACTTCCAATATTATTCGTACGAGGGTTTAATACCCGCCGTCCTCGGCAACGCGGGGTTGTTGATTTGGGCACAGTACACCCTCAGCGGTGAAGCGGTGAAGCGGTGAAGCGGTGAAGCGGTGAATTTTGCGCAGCGCGTTGCTGTACGTCAAGTGCCTTATGCATTTTTTGTGCTTTGAAAAGAGATTTTTTATACTGCGGCAATCTATCTTTTCGGCTGAACATAGCTATTATTATAAGGGATAAGGCGGGAAAAGACAAGGGAAAAAATGGGGCTTGCAACCCGTTGACAAAAACGGATGTTTTGCGATAAGTTATAGTGTTATGTTCTGCCGTATGCGGCTTTCATTTCGGTGAAGTACGGCTGGCATGATCCGGTAAACTCCGATACGCTTAATGTATATTTTCGGGGTTTGCCATGCTCTTTTTTATCGTTCCCTAATAAAAGAAAAGAGACTACTGTAACACCGCTAAGGTGTTCTTATTAGATTTACGAGGTGAAAAATGGCAACTAAACAGCCGAAAGGTAAATTGGTCCGCCGGTTCGGATCAAATATTTTTGGAAATCCTAAGTACAGTAAGTTATTGGATAAAAAACCGAATGCTCCCGGAAAGGAACGCGGCGCTAAACAGCGTGGAAAGCTTTCCGTTTACGGCGAGCAATTGAAGGAAAAGCAGAAATTCCGTTTTGCGTATGGAATGTCCGAACGTCAGTTCAGTAATTTGTTCCAAAAAGCGTTCAAGATGTCCGGCGTTACCGGCGATAATATGCTTTCTTTAATGGAACAGCGTTTGGATAATACCATTTATCGAATGGGCTTTGCGGTAAGCCGTGCACAGGCTCGGCAGATGGTTTCTCATGCTTATTTCTTACTGAACGGTAAACCGGCCAATATTCCGTCCATGCGGGTTAAAGTAGGTGATGTCATCACGACAAAAGATAAAAAAGGCTTCCAAAACCTCATCCGGCACAACCTGAGCACCGTGCAAGGAGCAAAAGGCGGTTGGCTCTCCGTTAACGATGAAAATCTGTCTGCAACGGTAACGGCACTTCCCACTCCTACCGATATTCAACCGGTTGGAAATATTCAGTACGTCGTTGAATTCTATTCTCGGTAGTACATAGCAATTTTTTTAATAATTTAAGCATCCTGTGCAGTGTATTTCCTGCACAGGAAACTGCACTGTCAGACGCTTTTTTAAGATTCTAAAGCGTTTATTTTTTCAAAGATATAAAAGATTAAACTCATCAAGACCGCAACAGCGGAGGCAAGCACCATGCCCTTAAACTCGATTTGCCCAAGCCTAATAGAGATACCGCTTAAGCCGGTCGTAAAGACAACGGAAGTCAGCATTAAGTTTTTCGGTTTGGAATAATCTATTTTTGAGTCAACCAAGAGCCGGATACCGGAAGCCCCGATCATACCATATAGAAGGAACGTTACGCCGCCGATGACATCGCCCGGTATGGTTTGAATAATCGCAGCAAGCGGACTGATAAAAGCCATCAAGACGGAAATGACCGCAGCTCCACCGATAACGTACACACTGTATACGCCGGTAACCGCCATAACACCGATATTTTCACCGTATGTTGTGGTGGGAACGCCACCGACAAACCCTGAAAGCGCGGTGGAAAAGTTATCTGCAAAGATGGTGCGGTGCAAACCGGGGTCTTTAATAAGATCTCGTTTAATGATATTCGAGGTAACTACTTGATGGCTGATGTGCTCGCTCGTGATAACCATCAATACCGGTAGCATCGTTAAAATTGCTTTGATATCGAATTTCGGTAACTGAAAGTGAGGAAGGGTGAAGATGCCTGCTTCTCTAATCGGCGTAAAGTCGACCAATCCGAAACAAACTGAAGCCGTGTATCCGGCGATAATTGCAATGAGGATTGGAATGGTGGAAAAGAAACCTCTAAAGAGAACAGACCCGAATACCGCGACGCCGAGTGTGATAAAGAACACGGTAATATCCGCCGTACTAACGCTGTCGGTCATAATATTAGCGCCGATGTTGCCGCCGCGGACGGTAAGACCTACCAGTTCAAACCCGATGAGCGCAACTACCGACCCCATCGCTGCAGGCGGAAGGATAATATCGATCCACGATGAGCCGAATTTATAGATAATCAGAGCGATCAGACATCCGAGCAAACCCGTTACCACGAAAGCGCCGAGTGCATATTGGAACCCCATGCTTGAGATAATCAAACCGGCCGGTCCTAAAAACGCAAAGCTGGAACCGAGGTAGGCCGGCGCTTTTCCCTTACCGATAAGGATAAAAAGCAGAGTCCCTACTCCGTTCATCAACAGCACTATCCCCGGATCGATTTGGAAAATGATTGGAACCAGAACCGATGCGCCGAACATTGCAAACGTGTGTTGCAAACTGAGCGGAAGAAAAAGACTCGCCGGTACTTTTTCATCTACCTGATAGATTTTTTTCATCAAAACCTCCATTCATAAAATGTAGGCAGTACCGAGCTATGCCATCGGCACTTGCCCAAAATTTCCACACTATAGCATTTTTATTATTTTCGACGCAATAGGGTAGTTTCAGTGTCCACGGAAATCAATTTTTGTCTAAAAGTGGTAATAAGCCGTGAGGATTCATAAGC
>NZ_CALHGC010000182.1 GCF_938029485.1 uncultured Treponema sp.
CCATCTAAATCATTCCCTCTGTTTTTACCTCACCAGCAGCATATAGAAAACAACCCTTTCGAAAAGTTCTCTTCCGTAAGCCTTTTGAAAATAGACGGTGTAGATCCGAGGCGCGAGAAAAAATTAACCGCAGGCGTATCTTTGATACGTTGAGGATTAATTTTTTCGCAGCAACGAAGGAGATGCCCGCATATTTCAAAAGATTGACTGATTTTATCCCGAACACTATAATATTACGCTATGAAACGAAAATTGATTACTTCAGCACTTCCCTATGTGAATAATATCCCGCATCTCGGGAATTTAATTCAAGTCTTGTCCGCCGATGTCTTTGCACGTTTTTGCAGGCTCCGCGGATACACAAGCTTATATGTATGCGGTACCGACGAATACGGTACGGCAACCGAAACAAAGGCCCTCGAAGAAGGGAAAACGCCGCGCGAATTGTGCGACTACTACCATGCGATCCACCGCGATATTTATCATTGGTTCAATATCGCGTTTGACTACTTTGGGCGCACCTCCACACCTCAGCAAACGGAGATTGTACAGGGGATTTTTAACGATATTGAAAAAAACGGCTTTATAAAAGAACATTCGATGGAACAGCTCCATTGTGCACACTGTAACCGCTTTTTGGCAGACCGCTATGTACGCGGCACCTGCCCCCACTGCGGATACGAAGACGCGCGCGGCGATCAGTGTGAAGCCTGCGGCAAGCTGTTGGAACCGACCGAGCTGAAAGCTCCCCGCTGTTCAACCTGCGGAGCTGCTCCGGAGCCGCGCAGCACAAAACACCTCTACATCGATTTGCCGGGCATCGTGCCGCAGTATGAACCGTGGATGCAGAAAGCGAGCGTAGCAGGTCAGTGGAGCAATAACGCCGTGCAGATGACCAAAGGCTGGCTGCGCGACGGTTTACAGGAACGCGCCATCACCCGCGACCTGAAATGGGGCATCCCCGTTCCGAAAGCCGGCTTTGAAGATAAGGTGTTCTACGTGTGGTTCGATGCCCCGATCGGGTATATCTCCATTACAAAATGCTTTACCGATTTAATCGGCACCGATTGGAAAACCTGGTGGCTTGAGCAAAACGACATCGAGCTGTTTCAGTTCATCGGAAAAGACAATATCCCCTTCCATACGGTGATTTTCCCCAGCTCACTCATTGCATCGGGGAAGGATTGGGTAAAGCTCCATCATATTTCAAGCAGCGAGTACCTCAACTACGAGTCCGGCAAGTTTTCCAAATCGAAGGGAATCGGCGTGTTCGGCTCCGATGCCAAGGATTCGGGGATTCCGGCGGATATGTGGCGTTTCTATATCTTCTATAACCGCCCCGAAAAGAACGATGCCCTGTTTACGTGGAAGGATTTTCAGGAGCGTGTAAACAGTGAGCTGGTCGGGAACCTGTGTAATCTGATAAACCGGACGCTCACCTTTGTGTCGCGCTATTATGACGGCGTTATCCCGCAGCGGGATGGTCTCACTTCTTCCCGGGAAGATATCCGCGCGGTAACGGAAGGCTTGCGTGCTGCAGCAAAGTACAGCATTGAAAAAATCACCGCACTGCTTGAAGAAGCGGAACTGCGTGATGCTTTCCACGAGTTGTTTGCGCTTTCCTCCGTTGCTAACAAAGCGTTTCAGGACGGAGAGCCGTGGAAAAACCGCGAGGCTGATCCCGAAAAAGCGGAAGCGCTCCTCTTTGAACTGTGCTATTTAATCAAGGATTTGCTGATATTGATGCACCCGTATATGCCGGAATACGCCGATGCGGTTGCTTCGTTCTTAGGTATTAAGATATGGTCGGGCAATGTCTTTGACTGGGAACATCCCGTGCAGCCCCGTCCCGAAAATACCCTTGCGTGGGAAAACCTCTTGGAGCGGAGCGGTTTGGAGCGGGTTCAAAAGCCTGCAATCATCTTTAAAACGCTGGAAAACGATGCGATTGCGGCGTATCGCGAACGCTATGCAGGAAGTCAGAAAGAACGCGCCGCGCAAGCCGGAAAACAGGCTGCGGGAAAGCAAGCAGGCGGAGAACAGGGCGGAAAAAAACAGCAGAATGCAGGAGGCAAAAATACCTCCGGAAATGCCGCTCAAAAATCGCCGGAAAAGCAGAAAGCCAAGCCGGAATGGGCGGATATTCCTCCCGAAAAGCTGTTTACCGATTATATTTCGTTAAAAACCGCGAAAATCATTTCTGTGGAAAAACACCCCGATGCGGATAAGCTCTTTGTGGAAACCATCGATGACGGCTCGGAAAGCGGGCGGGTTATCCTGTCCGGCTTAGCGCCGTATTTTGCTCCGGAAGAGCTTGTCGGTGCGGATATTATTCTTGCAGAAAACTTAAAGCCGCGGAAAATGCGCGGAATTGAATCGAAGGGAATGCTCTTAGCGTCCCATTATACGGATGCAGACGGAACCGAGCGAGTTGAGCTGGTCGGTATGCCCGGTGCGGCTGCCGGTACACCGGTAACACTGGAGGGCGCCGAAGCAGCTGCGGCGCAGGGACAGCAATCACCTGTTGCGGATTCGGATTCTTGCGTTCAAGCCGCAGATACGAAAGTATGTGGAGCCGCGGTACGGAAACCGCAAGTCATCGATGCGGAGCTGTTCTTTGCGGTGCCCTTTACGGTAGAAGATTTCCGCGTATGCGCTGCTGGAAAACAGCTCTTGGTAAACGGCAAACCGCTCGTAATGAAGCACGTTAAATCCGGGACGGTACAGTAAGCAGTAAGGGCG
>NZ_CALHGC010000183.1 GCF_938029485.1 uncultured Treponema sp.
CTAACCGAAAAAAAAGCTGTTCATCACGTAAAAATCTAACCCAAAATAGAAGCCCGAAGGAAGGGCAAGATGGGGTTAGATATGAAAACGAAAAAGAAATTGACCGAAGAAACGGCCAAACGCTACTGTACGGCAAACAAAAAACATAAGACGAAAATCATCGACGAGTTCACCGCAACCACCGGCTACAACCGAAAATACGCCATCCATATCCTCAAAAATACTGCACGTATAAAAATAACACACTTCAACAACGTCGAGAGAAAGAGCGTACAGATCATCAAAAAGCCGCGTAAAAAGCGGCACTATGAAAAATACTACGGACAAGACGTGCAGAAAGAAGTTATTCATTTGTGGATATTTTCAATGTACCTGTGCGCAAAAAGATTGGTACCCTTTATCCGCGATAATATCGATTACCTTGCGCACAAGTTCGGCTATACTGAACAACTGAAAACAAAACTTGCTCTCATATCAAGCGCAACGGTCGGTAGGATCATCAAGCCGGAAATCCCCAAGCATTCCATCCGCGGTATTGCAACGACACGACCGGCAAAAAATCTCAATAAACTCATTCCGATCCGCACCTTCTTCGATTGGGACGAACGAAAACCCGGCTTTTTCGAATCCGATACGGTCGCTCATTGCGGTACAACTACCGAAGGACAGTACATTTGTACCCTGACACTCACCGACGTACATTCAGGATGGACGGAAAATCGTGCGCTTTTGAATAAAGCTCATCGTTGGGTCAAAGAAGCGACGGAGGACGTGAAAATACACTTACCCTTTGCGATGAAAGGCCTTGATAGCGATAACGGCAGCGAGTTCAAAAATACACAACTTTTGCAGTGGTGTAAAGAAAATCATATTACGTTCACCCGAAGTCGCCCGTATAAAAAGAATGACAACTGTTTTGTTGAACAGAAAAACGACAGCGTGGTAAGACGTATTGTCGGCTACTATCGATTTGAAGGAGAAGCTGCTCGTGCTGTCTTAGCAGAACTGTATGAAAGTTATAATAAGCTCGTCAACTTCTTTTTTCCCTCGATGAAGATTATTGCAAAGCAACGGGTAGACGCAAAGCTCATAAAGAAATATGATGCGGCTAAGACTCCCTACCGAAGGCTTATGGAAAGTAAGGATGTAAGCGAGGCGGTAAAAGAGGAGCTTTTCAGGAGGAAGAACAGATTGGATTTACAACAGCTGCTTGACAAAACGCAGCTGTTGCAGCGTAAGCTTATCGCTATGGCGGTACAACGGTCATAGCTACGGTTAGATTTTTACTTGAGTAACCGCAATCGTTTCGGTTAGATTTTTACGTGAGGAAATACGACTTGCGCGACCCTGTCAAAAATTCTGTGTAAATGACAGAGCTTAATTATAAACGGGAACACGCCCGTCAAAAAGAATTGCAAATTGGTTAACCGCCAGTCCCCAGTCTTTAATGGGCATAGTCCAACGGGCGCCGGCGTTTTTTATTGCCAAGTACATTATCTTGTATATCGAATCGTCATCCGGGAAACTTGACTTATTTCTTGTAACTTTTCGTAAACTAAAGTTCAATGATTCGATTGCATTGGTGGTATAAATTGCCCGACGAATATCTTTGGGGTAGTTAAAGAATTCTGTAAGGCCATTCCAGTTTCGTTCCCATGAAGCCTGAATCATGGGATATTTGTCATTCCATTTTTTTCCGAACTCTTCAAGAGCCTCGTGTCCGGTTTCAGCATTAATGGCAGAATACACTTCCTTCAAGTCATGGCAGACAGCCTTAAGGTCTTTGTAGGAAACAAACTTTGTAGAATTACGAATCATGTGAACGATACAGGGCATAATCCGCTACGCGTCTTATGCTGCGAGTTTTTGCTATGCAAAAACATCGCTTTTGTTTTATTCGTGCGGAGGTATTGAGATATGTATATACGGAAACTAATCGGCACAAAATGCTACCTTTCGCCGCTCAATCTTGAAGATGCCGAACAATATACCGTGTGGCTTAACGATATGGAAGTTACCGACAATCTGCAATTGATTTCGTCGGTTATTACCGTCGACGGTGAAAGGGAACTCCTTAAAAAGCTCGCACAAGAGCATAACTACGGCATCATCGACATCGCAAACAATCAGCTGATCGGTAATGCGGGTTTTATCGACATCAATCATCTCCACCGGACGGCGGAAATCGGTATCTTCATCGGCGATAAGAGCTATTGGGGCAAAGGGTACGGGCAGGAAGCGCTTTCGCTGCTCTTGGACTACGCTTTTAAAAAGCTCAATCTGCATAGTATTCTGTTACGGGTTTATGACTTTAATCAGCGTGCCGTTGCTTGCTACGAAAAAACCGGTTTTAGAAAAATCGGCGAGATCCGCGACGGGTTAATCAGAAATATGGAATACCACAACGTCGTTTTGATGGACATTCTGCCGACCGACTTTTATGAGAAAAATCCGCAGTATAAAACTGAAAAATAACAAAACGCTTGCATAAAGCACAATAACTTCATACAATATCGGATAACTTCGGCCACCTCATCAAGCAATATACATCCGTGTACATTGCTTGATGGCGAATTTTGCAGAAGCAAAATATCGCTTCTGCTATAACCACCGCCGTCCATGGCGGTTTCGTTATCCGTCGAGTTTCGGCTTTCTGCATCGTACAGCCGAAACATCGCTTATTAAACGTATGCGCTTTTCGCGCACCAATACAACAGTTTCCAAAATTCACATTTTGTTCAACCGTTGTATTTTAAGGAAGATCTATGCTTGACTATCGATTTATCAAAAATAATTTGGAAGCGGTTAAACGGAATATTATTAACCGCGCTATGCATGCCGATGCGGAGGCTGCCGTTCGCCTCTTTGATGAACGGACGGAGATGGTAACTGCGCTGCAGGGACTTCAGGCAAAGCGGAATGAAAACTCCCTCGCGATGAAAAAAGCGAAAGACGCGGCAGAGCGTACCGCGCTTATCGAAACGGGCAAGGCTATTAAAGCCGAAATTGCCGCTGCCGAAGCTGCGTTAAAAGAAAAAGAAGCGGCGCTCGATGCGGCGATGATGCAAATCCCGAATATGGCACATCCCGATGCACCGATCGGCAAGGAGGATACGGAAAACTGCGAAGTAAAGCGGGTCGGTACGGTTCCTCAGTTTGATTTTGAACCGAAAGATCACGTACAGCTGGCGGAAGAACTCGACTTAATCGACTTTGACGCGGCGACAAAGGTTTCCGGTGTAAAATTCTACTACCTCAAAAACGAAGCGGTGTTTTTGGAGCAAGCTCTGGTGCTGTACGGGCTGAATATCTTACGCAAGCACGGCTTTACTCCGTTTATTACGCCGGATGTTGCAAAAGAAGAAATTCTTCGTGGTATCGGCTTTAATCCGCGCGGAAGCGAATCAAACGTCTATACTATAGAAGATGAAGGCACCTGCCTTGTCGCCACGGCGGAAATTACGCTCGGCGGCTATCATGCGGATGAGATTCTCGAAAAAGCGAAGCTTCCGCTGATGTATTGCGGACTTTCGCACTGTTTCCGCCGTGAAGCGGGAGCGGCGGGTCAGTTCTCCAAGGGGCTTTACCGCGTACATCAGTTTACCAAGCTGGAGATGTTCGTATACTGCACTCCTGAAGAATCCGATGCAATTCACGAAAAGCTCCGCCTGATCGAGGAAGAGATCTTTACCGGCTTAGGCATTGCATTCCGCGTTGTCGATACCTGCACCGGAGACCTCGGCGCTCCCGCCTACCGTAAGTGGGATTTGGAAGCATGGATGCCCGGGCGCAACGGCGGGGAATGGGGAGAAGTTACCTCTACCTCAAACTGTACCGACTATCAGGCGCGCCGCCTCAATGTACGGTTTAAAGACGACGACGGTAAGAATAAGTACGTGCATATGCTGAACGGTACCGCTATCGCCGTTTCCCGTGCCCTTGTCGCTATTATCGAAAACTACCAGCAAAAAGACGGCAGCATTAAAATTCCCGAGGCGCTGGTGCCCTACTGCGGATTCGACGTCATCAAAAAGAGATAGAGCTTTCCAATAGACTTCCATACGAAGACCTTGCATAAGCCCTTTGTTTTCTATATACTCTGATGATAATTTCAATTGAGTTTCTGGAGTGTTTATGAGCGGAGTAAGTATCGCATTACTGGTATTTTTTATTATAATTGCGTTTTTGATTGTCGGACTGGTGTTGTTACAGAATGAAGAGGGCGACAGCTTAGGCGGTCTTTTTTCGGGCGGATCAAATTCCGCATTCGGTTCGCGTTCCGGTAACATACTGACAAAAGCTACCTATACCCTAATAACGCTTTTCTTTGTTGTTACTTTTTTCCTTGCATGGCTTAATAAGAGTCCGGGGGATTCCGGTTTACAGCAAGATGCCCAAATACAGCAAGCTGAAACGGCAACCGAATGGTGGAAAGAAAAAGACACAACTTTCAATTCAAGCGAATCCGGTAATACGGAAAATACTGAGACGGCATCTCAGTCTTCCGAAACGGCGCCTGCGGATAGTACATCGGCCTCTCATTAACTAATACCGGATCTCTTGCATTTAATAACAGCTTTTGAAAATACAAATCGAAATAAGATGCAGCGAGTTTGATAAACGGCTATTTCAATCTGGCTCCCCGTTTCTTTAATACAATAGAACGGGGAAGGAGGAGGTGGATGAAATCTTTTATTACATTCGTTAGTGCACTTTTCTTAATGACAGGGTTGGTGTTTTCTCTGGATTTATCCGCCCTGTCGTTTTATACCGAACCGGCTCTTTTCTCATTTAATACGGTTGTCGGCGTTGCAGAAGACAGTTATGATTGCCTGTATTTTGCGACCCGTTCGGGACTCATTAAGTACGACGGAATTACGTGCGAAAAATTTGAACATCTCCCCTTCGATAATACCACTATCCGCTCAAGCCAAATCCAAACCATCTATATGGATACTGATGATGTACTCTGGCTCGGCACATACAGCGGACTGGAGCGCTTTGATATCAAAACCGGAGCAATCAGCCATTTTTCTGTCAGCGATGATGTAATTACAGCGATTTTCCGTGATTCCAAACAGCATTTATGGGTGGGAACAATCAACGGATTGTATTTTTGCTGCAACGGCAACTGTGAAACTTTTACTCTTTTTAATAATCATCGGTATGACTCTTTTATCGGAAATAATACCATTCGCTCCATCAGTGAGGATTCTCACGGCATCGTCTATGCTTCAACGTATGACGGTGTGTGGCAATACAATGAAGCCAAAGCAGTCTTCGAACCGTGCAGCCTTATACCCGAAGGTTGCCCCGGAAAAAATGGAGTGGTGTATCATTTTATTGAAGACGCAGACGGCGTGTATTGGCTTTCCGTTTGGGGCGTTGGGCTTGTCCGTATTACACCCGGCAACAACAGCTATGAGGTCTATTCGTTACCGGATGCACGGATATATACGCTTTATAATAATTTTATCACCGATGAATATATAGCGGCAGGAACGTGGGGCGGCGGTATGTATATCATCAATAAAAAAACAAAAGAGATAATCCCGTATAAAACCGACCATAATTCGAACGGCTCACTTACCAATAATGTCATCCAGTCACTCTTTATCAGTAAATACAATATGCTTTTTGTTGGAACTGCAGATGCACTCAACATAGCCGATTTAAGCCGTCTTTCGGATGATATTGCAGTACCGCTCTATGTAGAAACCGCCGTGAATCAAAAAAATTTATCTCATCTTGACGACACCATTTCTTGCTTAGTCTCCAGTGATAAGTACATTTGGGCGGCTTCCAATAATATCCTTGTACGATATAACCTTGCTGAATCTAAATTAGAAGAGTTTCCATTCATAGTTGACGGGAGCCAAGTGAACGGTGCACTCATTTATTCCATCAGTGTGGTCAGCGATACGGAACTGTGGATAGGCAGCAACAAGGGCTTGTTTCTTTTCGATACGAGAACGGCCTCGTTTACACCGGTTTCGTTGTATAACGACCGAATGACTGATGTTTCCGGTTTTCTAATATGCGCTCTTTATCAAGATGTCGATAAAACGCTCTGGATTGGAACGTACGGCGCGGGACTTACCCAATTTTCTCCTACCAAGGGAATTCTGAGTCAATACCGTCATTCGACGGCTCCTTATTCGTTAAGTAACGATATTGTTTTTTTTATCAATCGTGACAGCCGTGGAACATTATGGATCGGTACAAATAAAGGTTTGTGCCGGTATGTACCCGAAACTCAGGATTTTATCTCGTACCTTTATGACATCAATAAGCCGACCGGTATTTCTTCCAACCGCATCGATTCTTTTTGCGAAGATTCAAAGGGATATCTATGGTTTGGTACAAAGGATGGCGGAATCTGCCGCTTTGACCCTAAAACCGAACTCTTCCGCACGTATACAAAGGACATCGGCCTTTCTTCCAATCAAATTATCGGAATTACCGATACCGGCGACGGCTTTTTATGGATAGTGGCGCTTAAATACTTAAACTTGTTCGATACGGTGCATGAAACGGCTCAGGCATATAATATCTCTAATATACACCAATACAGTTATTTTTCATGTCCGCCCATTGCCTTAAAAGATAAGGGATTATTTTTTTTCGGCACCAATAGAGGTATATTAAAAATTTCTCAAGAAAAATTGTATGCCTTTCGGCTGCAATTTACTCCTATCAAAATACGAAGGCTTGCAGCAGACGGTCAGCCGGTCAATTTATATGCAAAAAAACATTCGTTTATGTTTGGATATAAAACAAATGATATTAAAATTTCATTCGCAGCGCCCTACTCTTCTCAGCGTAAAAAGCCCGTTTACGCCTATAAGCTGACCGGTTTTGATGAAGATTGGATTATTGCTTCGGACAGGGATTTTGCACAGTATACCAACCTTCCGCCCGGCACCTATACCTTCTCGGTAAGGAATGCAGCGGAGGGGCAGGACGTTATACACGACAGCGTTTCATTCACCATACGGCAGAGTTTTCTTATTTCTCCCGTTATGATTTGGTTTTATATAGTGTTGATTTCGCTCATTGTATTCCTCGTCTATAAAATTCATAAGCTGTATTGGCTGCAGCGGTATGCCGATTTATTGGAAGAAAAACAGATGGTACTGATACAGGATAACTTTACCCTTAAAGAACTTTCCATGCTCGACCACCTAACCGGTATCGGAAACCGCCGCTATATCGATATGCTCGGCTTAAAAATATGGGAAATGGCGATGGAACATGATGTTCCGATAGCGGTTATGATGTTTGATATCGACTTCTTTAAAAATTACAACGACCGATTCGGGCATCAAGCAGGTGATGAATTGTTACGCTTAATCGGGGCAGATCTAAAAAAGCGTATCCGTACCGAAACGGACTTAATAGGCCGATACGGTGGTGAAGAATTTTTGATTGTAATGTATAATTTGTTTCCCGAAAAGGCGATGCATATTGCGGAAGGGATCCGAAAAACGGTGGAGGCTATGCATGAGCGGCATGCCAAAGAAATGGTAGGACAAGCGACCATCAGTATCGGAGTTTTTGCAGAGAAACCTACCGAAACGGATACTTTTGATCAGATGATTCATAAAGCGGACTGTGCACTCTACCGTGCAAAGCAGACGGGAAGAAATAAGGTCGTATTTTACGAGACAACGATGGATCAAATAACCGATTGTAATTAACACACTCGTTAATCGAATCTCAGATTTATCGGCATATCACTCACACATTGAAATACTGAAAAGGAGCAGCACGTGCTTAATACTATGCGGAATATCGGCATCATGGCTCATATCGATGCCGGAAAAACAACGACAACCGAACGTATTCTTTTTTATACCGGAAAAATTCACCGTATCGGAGAAATCGATGACGGAGCTGCGGCAATGGACTGGATGCAGCAGGAACAAGACAGAGGTATCACCATTCAAAGCGCCGCAACGACAACTTATTGGCGCGATCATCAAATAAACATTATCGACACACCCGGACACGTCGATTTTACCGCTGAGGTTGAACGCTCGCTGCGCGTACTCGACGGCGCTGTTGCCGTACTCTGTGCAGTAGGCTGGGTGCAGCCTCAGACAGAAACGGTATGGAGACAAGCCGATCACTATCACGTGCCGCGTATTTGCTTTGTAAACAAAATGGACAGAATAGGCGCAGACTTTTTTGCGGCAATGGAGGATGTTAAAGAGAAATTCGGCTGCACGGTGATGCCGCTCGAAATCCCCATCGGCAGCGCTGAAACCTTTGAAGGCGTTATCGACCTTATTACAATGGAAGAAATTCGCTGGGATGCGGAAACCGAAGGGGAAAAATTTACCCGCAGCCCGCTTTCGGATGCACACCGTGCGGAGGCGGAAAAATACCGCGAGAAAATGCTGGATGTCGTTTCCGCCTATTCCGACACGGTAACGGAACTAATGCTTGAAGGAGAACCCATTCCGGCAGACTTGATTAAAAAAGAAATCCGTACCGCTGTACTCAAGCGGCAGTATATTCCATTTTTGTGCGGATCTTCGCGGCGCAATACCGGTATTCAGCCGCTCATCGACGCTATCGTAGACTATCTTCCTGCCCCCGATGAGGTTGCGCCTGCCGAAGGAATTCAGCTGAAAAAAGAAACGCCTGTTTCCGTTCCCTGCAAAAGCGACGGCGTGCCGCTCGGCTTGGTCTTTAAGATTCAATATGATCGGGAAGCAGGCGCGTTGTGTTATGTCCGCATGTATTCGGGAAAAATAAAGGCAGGCGATCAGGTATATAATGTCGGCAAGAAAAAACGTGAGCGGATCGGCCGTATCCTGCGGATGCACTCCAATAAATCCGAGCCGATGGATAACGTAGAAGCGGGCGATATTGCCGTATTTGTCGGGCTTAAATTGGCGCAAACGGGCGACACGCTCGGTAGCGAAGGGATGCCGATACTCCTTGAATCCATGCAGTTTCCCGAACCGGTTATCTCCGTAGCCATCGAACCGAAAAGCCTTTCGGAAAGCGATAAACTCAAAGAAACGCTCGCGATTCTATCACGGGAAGATCCTACCTTTATAAGCCGTGAGGATTCGGAAACGGGACAGCTCATTATCTCGGGTATGGGGGAGCTGCACTTAGATGTTCTTACAACCCGTATGCTGCAAGACTTTAAGGTGGAAGCCCGTATCGGCAAGCCGCAGGTAACCTACCGCGAGTCCGTTACTCAAATGGCGGAACATACCGAGCGATTCAGCAAGGTACTTGCCGGTAAAGAGCAGGCGGCACAACTCACACTCCGTGTAGAGCCGCTTGAACGAGGTTCGGGGAATAGCTTTAAGAACACGGTTAAGGTCTCGACAGGCGGCGCTCCGCAGGCGCATTCCCTGCCCGAAGATATCGTCGAGGCGGTGGAGCACGCGATCCGCGGCGCCTTTAATTCCGGGATTCAATACGGCTATCCGTGCGTAGACATCGGCGTAACCCTCATCGATGCAGAATACGACGAGCTGACCGCGACAACCTTCGCCTTTGAAGCCGCCGCCGCGATGGGCTTTGACGAGGCGTGCCGCAAAGCCGCCCCCGAACTGCTGGAACCGGTGATGAATGTCGATATTCTGTGCCCCAAGGAATTTGTCGGAGATGCAATGAGCCAGATGACGCAGCGCGGCGGTATGGTACTCGGTATGGATTCAAAGCCGAGTATCGATGTGGTTCATGCGCAGGCGCCGATGGCAAAGCTCTTCGGTTTTTCCACCGATCTCCGCTCCGTTACGCAGGGCCGCGCTTCTTTTACGATGAGCTTTAGTCATTTTGAAATTAAAAAAGGCGGCCTCGGCAGCTAACCGGCAAGACAGGTGCCGACGTCCCGCGCCGCGCGAATCATCGGATCGTTTTCCGGTACTTTTTTAACCCTATCGGCGACCTTGCTGAGCGGCACCGGTTTAATGATACCTTCCTGCAAAGCTGCCATAACGCCGTACCGGTCTGCCGCGGCGAATTCTGCAGCGGCAACCCCGAACCGTGTCGCTAATATACGGTCGTAGCCTGAGGGAGTGCCGCCCCGCTGCAAATAACCGAGCACGGTTACCCGCGCATCGGCGCCGGTTGCCGCTTCTATTTCCTGTGCGACCCGGTATCCGATAGAACCGGCCATCGCCTTACGCGCTTCTTTTAACGCTTTTTTGTTCATATCCTTTTCTTGAAACGATACGGCGCCTTCGGCAACCGCAACCACCGAAAAGTTTTTTCCTTTTTCACGGCGTTCCCGTAAGTGCTCCGCAATTAATTCAATTCTATAGGGAATTTCGGGAATAATAATGATGTCGCTGCCGCCGGCAATACCCGCATAGAGGGCGAGCCATCCCGCCTTATGCCCCATAATCTCTATCACCATAATACGGTTATGACTTGCCGCCGTCGTGTGCAGCCGGTCGATTGCATCCGTCGCAATATCAAGGGCGGTATGGAACCCGAAGCTCATATCGTTATGGACAATATCGTTGTCGATGGTTTTCGGAATACCGATGATGTTGAGTCCCTCTTTTGTAAGCATATCGGCAGTAGTCTGGGAACCGTTTCCGCCGAGGACGGCAAGGCAATTCAAATGCAAGTCTTTATAATTTTTTTTAATACAGTCTACCGCCCCGCTGCCGTCGGCATTACACCATCCTCTATCTTTAAACGGCTTTTCGCGCGATGCACCCAAAATCGTCCCTCCGCGCGCGAGGATGCCGGAGAGATTTTGCTCCGTTAATATATGGTACTTGTTTTCGATGAGACCGCGGTACCCTTGCTCAATACCGACCACTTCCATTCCGTAACGGTTCATCGCTGTCCGAGCCAAAGCTCTGATAGCGGCGTTTAAACCGGGAGCATCGCCCCCCGATGTTAAGATGCCGAGGCGTTTATGTGCAGTCATGTAAAAAGAATACCCTGCTTTTTCCGCTTATGCAAGCGGAAAAAACCGGACAAACGCATCGGGCTGTTTTTTAATAGCCCCGCAGAATAATTGAGACGGCTCAACCGGAGTTGAACCTCTGCTCCTAATACGGTTGTACTGTGGAAAGCGTGCACTGGTAACAAACGTAAAGTTTCGATATACTGAAAAAATGAGTGAATTGATACAGCCTAAAGTTCTTAAAGGATTTAGAGATTTTTTACCCCGCGACGAAATACGGCGCTCTCTTTTAATCGAAACCGTTACAAACGTATTCAGAAATGCAGGATTTGTTCCCATCGACACACCCGCTTTGGAATATTCCGAAGTGCTGCTGCGCAAAAGCAACGGGGAAACCGAAAAACAAGTATTCCGTTTTAACGATAACGGCGGACGCGACATTGCGCTCCGTTTTGACCTGACCGTCCCCTTTGCCCGCTTTATTGCGGAGCACTACAGCGAATTATACTTTCCGTTTAAGCGATATCATATTGCAAAAGTCTGGCGCGGCGAAAAACCGCAGGCGGGACGTTACCGCGAATTTATCCAATGCGATTTTGACAGTGTCGGTTCTGACTGTGCGTATACCGATTTTGAAATTTTAAAAGTCATGTATAACGCCCTCAAAGCGCTCGGCGTAACAAACTTCCGTATTCATATTTCGCACCGCGGCATATTCAACCGGTTTTTGGATAGGCTGGAACTAAAGGATAAAAGCGAAGACATCCTCCGCATTGTCGATAAATTGGCTAAAATCGGCAAAGAAGCGGTAATCGAACAACTCGCGGAAATTGCCGGAGCGGAAAAGGCCGAGCAGATTGTGCAATACAGCAACAGCTTTCCGGTAGGTGCCGATTTTGAAACGGTTCTTGCGCATATCGAAGCGCTGGCAGGAGGCGCCGCCCCCGATACCGGCCGCTTACGGGAAGTATATCAGCTTTTATGCGATGCCGGCATTGCCGGAAACTTTGTGCTTGACCCGTCCATTACGCGCGGCCTTGACTACTACACCGGCATCGTGTACGAAACCTTTTTAACCGACCTTCCGCAGCTCGGATCCGTCTGCTCCGGCGGCCGCTACGACAATTTAACGGGACTCTACATGAAGGATACGGTGAGCGGGGTCGGCGCTTCGATCGGACTTGACCGTCTCCTCGCAGGACTGGAGCAGCTCGGTATCGAATCCAAAGAGGCCGGTTTTATCGACGCAATCGTATTTTACGAGAAAGGTAACGCCATCCGCCTGAACAGCGCAGCGGCGACTTATCTGGAACAATGCGGCTGCCGTGTAGAAGTATTCCCCGAACCTAAGAAGATACAGCAGCAGTACGGCTATGCCGAAAAGAAAGGCATCGACTGGGGGCTTTTTATCGAGCCGCTGCCGGAAGGTTCCGATAGCAACAGCGAACCAGCGGGCGTCTCCGTCTCTTTGGCACTGCAGAACTGCGCCGAAATGCCGGTTCGCCTTAAACACCTGCCGACCCGGAAAGAAACCCATCTATTATTAAAAGATGTTCCGGCATCTCTAAAAGGCGGTAAAAAATGATTATTGCGATAGACGGCCCTGCAGGTTCGGGCAAAAGTACCGTTGCAAAGATGATCGCAGCGGATTTGGGTTTTACCTTTATGAATACCGGCAGCTTTTACCGTGCACTTGCACTCGCAGTGCTTCGCTCATTGGGCGGAGACAAAAGCGGCACCGGTGCGGAAAAACCGGATTTGGAAAATGAGACCAAGTGGACGAACTTTGCCGAAACCGTACCTCTTGAATATAAACGGGACGGAATGTATCTAGGAAGCGTCTGCGCGGAACCGTATCTCCGCAGCGATGCCGTAGAATCGATTGTTGCCGCCCTCTCTGCGATTGTCCCCATTCGACATCTTATCAATAAAAAAATTCGTGCTGCAACAGCTCAACTGGACATTGTCTGCGAAGGTAGGGATATGACTACCGTCGTTTTTCCCAATGCCGAATGCAAGATATACCTCGATGCATCCGTGGAAGCCCGCACGCGACGCCGCTTCGGACAAGGTACCAGCAGTCTTTCGGAAGCTGAAATACGAAAAAGCATCGAAGAGCGGGATGCTATCGACCGGAATAAAAAAGAAGGCAGTTTAAAAATTGCACAAGATGCTTTCTATTTAGATACATCGGACTTGACCATAATGCAGGTTTGTGAGAGAATAAAAGACAAAATACACGATAAAGGGTTATTTATGGAAAAGAAGGAAGTGGCAATGGATGCCGTTACAAATTCCGATCAGAGCATCCAAACACAATTACCAGAGGAGTATTTAAATTTTGAATCTCCTGAAGTCGGAACATTAAAAGAAGGCCGTATTATTGCGATAAATGATGATTCGGTTTTTATTGACGTTGGCGGTAAATCGGAAGGACGCGTTGCACGCGAAGAATTTGCCGAAGAACCCCAGATCGGCGATGCCGTACAGGTATTCATTGAAAAAACCGAGGCAACGGACGGTAAGCTGATTATCTCCAAGCAGAAAGCAGACCGTAACATTTTACGCAAAGAGTTGCAGAATGCATATCGGAATAAAACTCCGGTAACGGGTGTTATTAAAAAACTTGTGAACAAGAGCGGATACGATGTCGAACTCGGTGCAAACATGATTGCATTCCTGCCGATCAGCCAAGCTGCCGCACAGAAAGTGGATAAACCTGAATCCCTGTTAGGCGAAAAGGGAACTTTCTATATTGAAAAGATAGTCTTTGACCGTAAGGGAAACAGAGACAATATTGTGGTTAATAGAAGAAAATATCTTGAAGATACGCTGGAAAAAAACCGTGAAGCATTTTTTGAAAATACCAACATCGGTGACGTTGTAAAGGGAACGGTAAAAAGTTTTACCAGCTTCGGCGCTTTTATCGACCTCGGCGGCTTTGACGGCTTACTGCATATCAACGATATGAGCTGGGGTCATGTTACCCGTCCGAAAGATTTCGTTAAAAAAGGTCAAGAGATCGATTTAAAAGTTATCAGACTTGATCCTGCCGAAAAGCGCATCAATCTTTCATTAAAGCATTTTACACCTGATCCGTGGCTTGAATTTGAAGATAAATTCCAAGTGAGCGATATCGTAAAAGGTCATGTTACAAAGATTACCGACTTCGGCGCCTTTGTGGAATTATCGGAAGGTATCGAAGGGCTCGTGCACATCAGTGAATTCAGCTGGGTGAAAAAGGTGAGCAAACCGAGCGATATGGTTAAAATCGGTGATGAAGTCGAATGTATGATCCTCGGTTATGATATTCAAGCGGGACGTGTCTCGCTCGGCTTAAAACAGGTAACGGCAAATCCGTGGGACAATATCGGTGAACGGTATCCTGTCGGAACCCGCTTAACCCGTAAGGTGGTGAAACTGACCAATGCCGGTGCTTTTATCGAGCTTGAAGAGGGAATCGACGGCTTCCTGCATGTCGACGATCTTTCGTGGACAAAACGGATACGCCATCCGAACAGTGAACTTGAAGTAGGCCAAGAGCTTGAAGTAATCGTCATTGAATGCAATCCGGCGGAGCATCGTATCCGCCTCGGCGTAAAACAATTAAGCGAAGATCCGTGGAAGACTTTTGCAGAAGCATATAAACCCGGCTCATTTGTCGAAGGCGAAGTTACATCGATAACGGATTTCGGTATATTTGTTAAAGTACCCGGCGGTATCGAAGGCCTTATTCACAAGCAAAATCTTGTAGAAAACCGCGAGGATAATACCGACGAAGTATTAAAGAAATATACCGTCGGCGATAAGGTAAAAGCAGTTGTTCTTGACGTGAATGTTAAGGATAAGAAAACCGCTTTTTCAATCCGCGACTATAAGAAACGTCTCCAGCAGGAAGAACTCTCCCGCTATATGTCGACCAAACAGGAAGACGGCGAAGGAGCCTTTACGCTCGGCGATTTAATGAAGAATAAAGCATCGGAATAATGTTGCCGTAAGAGCAGCGTATGTATATCTCAGGCCGTATTTTACCCGAAAGATTAGCTGCTCTTCTGCGGACGCCCCTATTCACCGATGGGTTTTCGGCTTCCGGTGATATGTTACTTGAGATGATTCTCCGCTCGAGTATGCAAGCAGCGGACAGCGCCGCTGCTTCTCTTTTTTTAGCGGATGAAACGCTGCAAAAAGCTCGAACGGTTGCGTATATGTATGACGGCACCTTTTATCGCTTTGACGCAAAGAGAGAGTTACCGGCAGCAGCGGCATGGGTGTTACGGCAAAATGAACCGTTGCGGATAAATACACCCGATACGGAAAGCCGATTTATCTCCAACGGTATGGAGAAAACACCTTATGCAGCATCGGGTTTTATCGCCGTACCGCTTTGTATAAAAGATACCCGTATAGGCGTCCTTGAAGCGGTTGCTAAAAGCGATGGAGGAAATTTTTCAGAATCCGACCTTTCGGTATTGAGCCTTGTCGCAGGATATGCTGCGCCGGTTTACCGTACTTCGTGTGCTTACCGGCTCTATGCAGATACTATAAAATGCAGGGAACAACAAACCGAATACGGTACGAAAGGAACGCCTTTTATAGCGGCGAGTCCGATAATGAGGGAAAAGATCGAGCTTTGCAAACAGCTCGCGTTCTCCGATATACCGGTACTGATTATAGGTGAAAACGGAGTAGGAAAAGCGTCAGTTGCGAAGCAGCTGCATCTCCACAGCCGCAGAGCAGCTTACCCCTTTATTCGTGTGAATTGTGCCGAACCGGCAAAAGAGCTGCTTGCACACCGCTTGTTCGGCGATAATTCGGACTGCACTGATGTTTCCGATGAGGACTGTTTTAAGCAAGCCGAAGGCGGAACTCTGTTCCTTGATGAAGCAGCCGCCATTCCGCTCGCATTCCAGCAAAAACTACTGGATAGGATAGTGGAGCGTGAACAAAACGGTAAAAATATACGATTAGTGGCTTCCACAACTCGCGATCTTGAACGCTTAACCCGCGGAGGAGATTTTCTATCGGAACTGTACGGCAAACTAAACGTATTACCGCTGTATATACCACCGCTGCGACAACGCAAAGAAGATATTGAAGCACTTGCTCAATTCTTTTTGCATCAGACTACGCAGGAAATGCAA
>NZ_CALHGC010000184.1 GCF_938029485.1 uncultured Treponema sp.
AACCACCTTATGAGAACAACATACCCCGATGCTCTGCGTCGGGGTTGTTGATTATTTACGTGTGCGCGTAATGCGCGCACGACTAAAAACTTTTGCAGGATGTTGAAACATCCTACAAAAGTTTTTATAGGAGATAGTATGCGGAAATATTTTATTGCGGGTAACTGGAAAATGCACAAAACAAAAGGAGAGTCCGTAGATTTGGCAAAAGGTGTCGTCGAAGCCGTTAAAGGAGGAAAGCACAAATACATGATTGCTCCTTCTTTTACTGCCCTTGATGCCGTTTCTCAGGTTCTAAAAGGGTCTAATGTTTTGCTTGGTGCGCAAAATATGAGTACCGATGAGCAGGGCGCTCATACGGGGGAAGTATCCGTATTGCAGCTTAAAGACCTTGGTGTACAGGTTGTTATTCTCGGCCATTCGGAGCGGCGTCATATTTATGGGGAGACCGATGTAATGATCAACAAAAAGGTTCGGCTTGCATTGCAGCATGGACTTGAAGTGATTCTTTGCGTCGGCGAGCTGTTGGAAGAACGTGAGGCCGGTCATGCTGAAACTGTCTGTGCAGAGCAAACCGAAAAAGGTTTGGAAGGTGTAAGTGCACAAGAACTGACGCGGATTACCATTGCGTATGAGCCGGTCTGGGCAATCGGCACCGGTAAAACGGCAACACCGGAGGATGCCGATGCGATTCATGCGCATATCAGATCCGTCATTGCGAAGCTATACGGAAAAGCCGCTGCCGATGCAATGGTTATTCAGTACGGAGGTTCGATGAAGGCTGAAAATGCCAAGGCCTTACTTGCTAAAGAGAATATCGACGGCGGCTTAATCGGCGGCGCCGCACTTAAAGCGGAAACCTTCGCTCCGATCGCTCTATGTGAATAACGCGGAACAAGGCAACCGTACCGCTACTATTTTCAAACGGTTGCTTTCTTTTTCATTCGAAATTTTGTTAAAAATTTCGAATGGTTTATTTTAGAAGAAGGGCAACCGCATCAGGTAGGATAGATAAAAATCGCGGAAAAATTGAGACTATGAGACCATTTGAACCGCGAAGAGGTTCAACTCTGGTCGAATAGTATCAATTTTT
>NZ_CALHGC010000185.1 GCF_938029485.1 uncultured Treponema sp.
ACCGACCATCAGAATGCGGGAATGTTGGAAAAACTCTTAAGCGATGTTGATAAAATAGAGATCGCACACGATCGCAGAGATATTAACTTTGTGTTTTTCAAAAATAAAGAAGATACAAAACTGGATACCGAAGCCTTTGTCGAATATATGCATGAAAAAAATATTTTAATCAATCCGTGCGACCGCGACGGCTATTTCCGATTGACAACGCACTATTGGATTACAAAAGAACATATTCAATATATTGCCGACACAATTAAAGAGTTTTACGCCTAAATGCAGCCTACCGATCAAAATATGCTTACACAGGATATACGCACCAAGATTGTGCGTACCGCCTCTTTTATTGCGCTCGGCGGTAATTTGTTTCTCTGTATACTAAAACTTGCCGTTGGTCTTATAACCGGCAGTCTTGCCGTTTTAGGAGACGGTATCGATACTGCAACCGATGTCGGTATCGCCGTGATGGCTGTGCTTGTCAGTTTTGTCATCAATAAACCGTCGGATTCCCGTTATCCGTGGGGACGACAGCGTGCCGAAACCATCGCTTCTATGGTATTGGCATTTATCATTATGTTTGCAGGCATCCAGCTCTTTATCGCTTCAATTAACAAACTGATACAGGTATATAAAGGGGCGTTGCTTCCGATGCCGCAGCGCATTGCGATAATCGTAACGGTGATATCTATTGCGGGAAAGCTCTTGCTTGCGCTTAATCAGTATTTCCTCGGTAAAAAAGCACAAAGTTTGATGATACTTGCCAATGCGCGCAATATGGTAAACGACATCGTCATTTCATCATCGGTACTTATCGGTTTTATCATTTCTCTGTTATTCCATGCGCCGTACTTTGATTCACTTATTGCATTGATTGTTTCATGTCTGATTATCAAATCGGCTGTTACCCTCTTTATTGAACTGAATGTCGAATTAATGGACGGTAATACCAATAAGCAGCTTTATGAACGGCTTTTTAGTGCCGTAGCCACCATCCCGGAAGTTAAAAATCCTCATCGGGCGCGTATACGAAAAATGGCCAACCTTTGGGACATCGATTTGGATATTGAGGTGGACGGATCCATACCGGTATGTGAAGCGCATAGTATTGCCGAAAAAACTTCGCTTGTGATTCGACAGGCACTTGGGAATGTTTATGATATTGTTATCCATATTGAACCCTATAATTCCGATAGGGAAGGGGAGTGCTACGGATTATCGGCAGAAGATATGGGAGAGATAGGATAGTGCGGAAAAAATGGTGCGCGGCTTTTTTCGTAGTAGTGATGTTACCGATCTGTTCGGAATCCCTGCGGGAACAAAATAAAACGTATTTTGACTCTATTCAATGGGAAGAATTGAATGATTTAGCTATTCCGGCTATTCCGGAACCGTACACTATTGAGAACGGTAAACCTATTCCGTATGCAGACACTATTGCTGACGGAGATATTCTTCCTTCATTGCCGCAGCTCGGCGTATTGGATTATCAGAATATCTCCGAAGATTTATTGGTTTTTTGTGATACTATTACAGCTGCGATTGTTGCAAAATCAATTGACAGCGCTTTGTTTACCACACAAAAAGCTTTTTTGCCTCATCTCGGGCGTTTTATGTTTGAACATTTTCCTGATTTTTCTCATGTGTTTTACGGACGCCCATCATTTAAGCAAGACGGCAGTGCTATAATACTTTTACGGCTGGCTGTAAAACCGGTTGAACCGGTTGCAGTATCGGTTGCCGATAAAAATCAGGAGTCACCCATACGGCAAGATACGGATACGGCCGCACAAAATGGAGAGCCGGAAAAAATGTCTCTCCTTACCGAAAATACTGAAGACACCCAAAAAGGCATTGAAGAACAATCGGATAATATGTCCGATGTTCCAAATTTTTTTTCCGACGACGACCGACCGCATTTTATTATGCTGGAACTCGGCGCAGTAAAAGAAGACACTGCATGGAAAATCTCTTATATCGATTTTAAGGGGGCAGAATATGCGGATTCCGCTCTCAAGAATTGAATACTCCTATATTTTTGAAACATTTTTGCAGGAATTTCCTTCGCTTCTGCTGCAATCGGGAACACTTTTTTATATGTTGCTCTCCGGCTCATATACAGTGAAGAATAGTAAGATTTATTTTCAGCCGCTTCCTGCATTTATCGGGAAAAAAACTTCTATTTTTTTCGAGCATAAAAAAAGAAGTATTGTTTTTTATACAACTATTTATGCAGATGACGGAAGCTGTTTTTTCACTGTACCTGACAGTGCATATAAATACGACCCCGACACACCGTCAAAAGACGGTATTTTTACGGAAATCCATATACCGGAGAACTCTCCGATTACTGCGTATGAACATGAATATTTTCCGCTTGATTCCATTATTCATGCCGATCTGTACCTTCCCGCTTTTAGCGATTTTTTACCGTCAGCCTATCGAACTGCCGTACAATTTACAGCCGAAGAAAAGACATTAGCGCAGAATATTTTTCCGCTTTTTTTATACAGGCTGCACGAGTTCGAACGACAAACGGTTATGATGTTTAATCCCTATGCATCCGGTGGACTGTATATGTTATTTGTAGACAGTAAAATGCTCATCTGCGGATGCAGGGATACTTATGCGGTTGCAATCGGAAAACGGCAATCGCTTGAATTTGTTCTGCATTTTCCCCATCGTACGATTCATACTGCAGGGCGAAGCCTATTTTCTCATTTTCTCCCAAAAAGTAACAGTGCTGTTCTCGGCTTTTTATTTGAAGATATTTTTAAAGAAGACAAACGATTTTTGTATGAGCGGGTATACCATGAAAAATACAACCCCTCGTCCTTTTGAAAATATGCGGCGCATCTACTTCGTCGCACGGTAAAAAAGTGTCCTCAACGTATCAAAGATACGCCTGCGGTACTTTTTTACCTAACTCCTCGTATCTGCACCGTCTATTTTCAAAAGGCTTACGGAAATGATCTTTTGAAAAATATGCGGCGCATCTACTTCGTCGCACGGCGAAAAAGTGTCCTCAACGTATCAAAGATACGCCTGCGGTACTTTTTTGCCTAACTCCTCGTATCTGCACCGTCTATTTTCAAAAGGCTTACGGAAATGATCTT
>NZ_CALHGC010000186.1 GCF_938029485.1 uncultured Treponema sp.
CTCAACGCGAGCATAAAAGCTGAAAAAATCAAACTGATGCCGGTAAAAATAACTAATTTACCCCAAAACTCCTGTTGTTTTCGTATCATGCGCTACAACCTCGTAACCATTTTAATTTACTTTAAATACGAATAACACCGACCTGCCTTTATCCGACCGGCCAGTGTTACTCCATATCACTATTTTTACGTGACTTCCAACCCGTTATTTCATCATATTGACGGCAGGTTTGTCATTAATCAGCGCTGCATCGCACCAGTCCCAGTCCTTAACAAACCGTATATCCCAATTCTTAACCCGCTTATTGACGGCACAAAGTCTTATGCGGTATGCGGTCGGAACTGCTGCTGCTTCTTCCAGTATATTTTCGTCCCATTCCTTATAGGCTTGAGCGCGGAATGCTGCATCAAAGGAATCTTCCGAAGAAATCTTAGCGAGTAGTTCATCATTTTTCTCATTAACCCAGCGGAGTCGGTTAAATTGAGCCTCTCTGCCGTAAAGACCGTTCGGCCGGGGATTTGAACCTACACCCCATGCAGCCATATACATTTCCACGGCAGGGTCGTCGTTTCTCAGTCTATCATAAAAGGCATTGAATTCGATCAACCGACCGTCATTCAGCGCAACGTTTAATCCAACGTCTTTCCAGTTTTGGATATAGTAATTTGCAATCGGAGCTGCTACATCGCTGCCGCTCATATACAAGAAATTGATCTTGAGCGGTTTTCCATCCGGCGTTTCGCGGTAGCCGTCTCCGTCAACATCCTTATAGCCTGCTTCGTCGAGCAACTGTTTCGCCTTTTCGGGATTGTAGGAATATCCTTTCCGGTTTATATCGTAAAATCCGGGGTGATACGGCGTAATAAAGGAGTTGGCGGTAAACCGTAAGCCATGGTAGTAGATATCGTTTATTCCATCGTTATCCATCGCATAACCGAGCGCTTGACGCAAGGCCTTATCCTTAAATTTGCCGCCGTCGGGGAACATTTCGCATTCGCCTTTTTCTTTATTCCATACGCCGAACTTAAAGCCTAAATACCCATAGGTGCCCTCTACATTACAGATGAAATCAAGATTATCAACTTTCAATTTCGGTTTTCCGTTTTCGTCAAATACCGTTCTTCCTTCGTCATCAAGCACAACAAATTGATCATATAAATCGGCTCTAAAATAATCGACAATATCCACCTCACCGGCCTTCAAAGCTGCAGCAAGAGATGTCGGTGCAATCCGTTTCATAATCAACTTATCAACTGCGATTTTTCTGCCGTACCAATAGGGATTGGGTACATATTCGATAATATCACCCTCGACCATAGAATTGATCACAAAGGGACCGCAGGAAAGCGGTGTTTTCCGTACGCGGTCGTGAGAAGCCATTTCCGTTAATGGAATATCTTTAAGATAATGATACGGCTCCGCATTATAGGTGATACCGGATCCCCACAGAATACCGGGTTCATAATCTATAAAGGTTACTTCAACCGTTTTATCGTCTATCTTTTTAACACCGGAAATATTTTTAGCCTTGCCTTCATGGTAGTCAACCATCCCGACAACATTCGCATAGCGGCTATCATAACGAACACCGGTATAGTCGGGATGTCCGATACATTCATAGCAGAAAATAATATCTTCAGCAGTTACCGGTACACCGTCCGACCATGTGAGCCCCGGATTAATATGATAGGTAGCGGTTTTCTTCTCGCGGTCATACGTCATATTGCAGTATCCGCCATCTACGGTTTCATGATTCGGACCTTCAACCATAAAGTTTGCCAACATCGGCAACATTGCCTCATACGTCGGATTATCTTCATATAAGAACGTATTGAATATTCCTTTCCACGGTGTATCACCGACAAGACCGCAGACCAGAGTGCCGCCGGCAAGTGTTTCCCCTTCCCGTTCGATCATTTGCGGAAACAACAATTTTAATTCTTTATTTGCTTCCTTCTCCCCGCCGCTTTGTGCAGCTTGCTTTTGTTCGGTCTTGCCGCCGCAGCTTGCAAGTACCATCATTACCACGCATAAAAACGCAGCAATTTTTAAACTCTTTGACATTATCTTCCTCCTCATTTATTTATAACGCTGCTTTGCATCGGAGGCGCGTTTTATCGTTTGTCCGACGTAGTTGATACACAGCATTAATACCATAATAAGAATAGACGCAGGCAGCCATACCCACAGCTTACCGGAAATGGTTCCCGGATCGCGCGCATAGCCGATCAGCGTACCGAGCGACGGCGATGTCGGCGGGAGTCCGAAGCCTAAAAAGCTCATTCCCGTTTCGATACCGATATTACCTGCCATACCGAGCGTAAAGTCAACGATGATAATCGAAGCGATATTCGGCAAAATTCCGCCGTACATAATCTTAAAGTCACTTGTTCCCATAATGCGCGATGCGTTCACATAATCGCGGCGGTTCTCGGACAAGGCCTTACTGCGTACAAGCCGGGTAATATGCACCCAATAAAAAAAGGACATGATACAGATAAACGTCCAAATATTATAGGACGGTACGATGGTAACAAAGACGATAATCAGCATAACCACCGGCAAAATCATAATAAAGTCGCAGATACGCATGATGATATTGTCGACCCTTCCCCCGTAAAAACCGGTAATCAGGCCGAAAAAGACGCCAACGATTTCGGTGATAATGGTTACGCTGAAAGCGATTAAAATGGAATTGCGCGCACCGATAATCAGCTGCGGCAAAATCGGCCGACCACCAAGATCTGCTCCGAGCAGAAACTTTTTACCGGGCACCGAAAACTTATCCCGTAAGCTTACCTTCATAACCGTTTCCGTATCCAGCACAAAGCCGCCGATGATAATCGCTACAAAGATAATAATCAATATACCGAGTGCAAGGATTGCGGCTTTATCATGTTTAAATTCCGTCTTTACGATCTTCCAAAACGACGGCACGGAAGTCATTTCTTTTAACGTCGCTTCATCTATAGTATCAATATCAAATGCCGTTTTTTCCATAATACCCTCTCAAAATCAACTGATGTACAAGGAGGTACATCAGTTGATGATCTTATTCAATTCTGATCCGCGGATCAACGATTATCATAATAATGTCCGAAATCAAACTACC
>NZ_CALHGC010000187.1 GCF_938029485.1 uncultured Treponema sp.
TGATGCGGCTCCACTCCGTCTTATGTAAAGCTACCGCATCGGTAACACGGTATTCCGCCCAACAATATAGATACGGATATTCAGGACGGAGTTCCGTAACGGATAGACGGCTGTCTTCCGAAGAGATGGCTTGGAGCGGTTCCAGTTCAAACTCTTCCGCAACCGCCCGCCGTTTATCAAACGGAGTATAAGAAAATTTCCACCCGTAGACCATTCCTTCCATAATTGTTTTCGACAACTCGATAAGCGCTTGCCGAGGGGGCAGCCGCGTACCCTGTGTGTCGTTATCCATGACTCCCGGCTGAGGTTCAAGGAAAACCCACACCGGTGCACGAATAATGAATGCTTCGCTTGTCTCCGATCCTGAATAGCTGTCTGCATACGGCAATAAGGCAACACAGAGTAAACAGGACAAGCAACATATCTTACGAAATATCACGCTGTTGAATATCATAGTTTTATCGGATAAGCTCCCTGCATAAAGCACACCGCCTTTATACCGGTTTAGACACAGGAGCGGCGTCCGGTACGGTAGTAGGAACGGAGCCTCCGGGGTTTCCTTTTTCAAGAGAACCAAACACCGCATAGTTTTTCATTATTTCGAGGAACATGGCAAAAATATGCCTATCTTGTTCCAAACGGGTAAAGGATTCTTTATTTTTAGAACTGACAACAAGCGCTTTTAAGTTTGTAATCAGTTCGGGAGTAGGCGCCTTTATATCTTCCAGTAAGTGTTCGGTAAAAGCATAGAGATCGGCATAAGCTTTACTGCCGGTTTGCACGACCGCCTTTGCCTGCATATTGGCAATTTCAACTATCTTTTGCAGCTGCTTTTTCATATCCTTGCCTTTTTCAATCTCGGCAATGTAGCCCTGAATTTCGATAAGATTGCACTGCCCTTTAGGTTTAAAGAGCTGTTCAAAATTCTTTATTTTACCCAATAGCATTTCGCAGGAACGGTAAATTGCCGCATATTGCCCTTCGATTTGTTTATTCGCAAAAAAACCTTCAATCAGCAAAGACCTTAAGAAAGTTTTATAGTGAGTCTCGAAATACATTTCGGTAAACGATTTTAACAGCTGCATCGGTTTTACCCAGTCGAAAGAAATAGTCGAAAGATTTTGAATAGCATCATTAATCGCATCATTATACCCGTCCAAGG
>NZ_CALHGC010000188.1 GCF_938029485.1 uncultured Treponema sp.
CTAAAATCGATATTTTAGGGCTTTTTTAAATACGTGGAGGGAAGATAAAAAATGGATCAAGCGGTATTTCCTGAATGGACAACCTTTTTAGGCGGCACAACAAAAGAGACAAAACCGGTATTACGGTCGGTAGTAAAGCGGTCGGGCGATATTGAAGTCTTTAACCGGAATAAAATAAAGATCGCTATTCAGAAGGCTATCGAAGCGGTTACCGGAGCTGCGGATGAAGAGAAAGCCGATGTACTGACTGCTGCGGTGGAAGAAAAATTGACGCAGCTGATGGCTTCGCGCCACGCACATTCGATTCCCGCAATCGAAGAAATTCAGGATATTATCGAAAACGTTTTGATCGAACGCAATGAAGCGCGCATTGCAAAGGCTTTCATCCTCTACCGTGCAAAACGGGAGGCTGTCCGCGATGCGGAACGGCTGATGATCGATATCGATAAAACGATGAACGGCTACTTGAGCAAAAGCGATTGGCGGGTAAACGAGAATGCCAATGTCAACTTTTCACTCGGAGGTCTCATCCTGCATAATTCCGGCACGATAACGGCAAATTACTGGCTTAAAAACATCTATACGCCGGCAATCGCCGAAGCCCATCAGACGGCCGCCTTCCATATCCACGACCTTTCGATGTTTTCGGGCTATTGCGCGGGCTGGTCGCTCCGGCAACTCATTCAAGAGGGTCTAGGCGGCGTTCCCGACAAGATTACATCAAAGCCTGCGCGCCACCTTTCCACCCTTATTCAGCAAATCGTGAACTTCCTCGGCATTATGCAGAACGAATGGGCAGGAGCGCAGGCGTTCAGCTCTTTCGACACCTATCTCGCGCCCTTTGTAAAAGCCGACAACATGGACGAAAAGAGCGTAAAGCAGTGTCTGCAAAGCTTTATCTACGGGGTCAACACACCGAGCCGCTGGGGGAGCCAAGCGCCGTTTACCAATATCACGCTCGACTGGATGTGCCCCAAAGACCTTGCCGATAAAAAAGCGGTGGTCGGCGGCAAAGAAACCGAGTTTACCTACGGTGATTGCCAAGCGGAAATGGATATGATTAACAAGCTCTTTATCGAGCTGATGCTTGAAGGCGATGCGGCAGGCCGCGGTTTTCAGTATCCCATTCCAACCTATAATATCACCGAGGATTTTAAGTGGGACAGCCCGAACGCCGCCCTTCTTTTTGAAATGACGGCAAAGTACGGAACCCCGTACTTTCAGAACTTTATCAATTCGGATCTTAACCCGAGCGATGTCCGCTCCATGTGCTGTCGGCTGCAGCTGGATAAGCGCGAACTGCGGAAACGGGGCGGCGGCCTTTTCGGCTCCGATGAATTTACCGGTTCCATCGGCGTGGTTACCCTCAATATGCCGCAAATCGGCTACCTTGCGCGCACGGAAAAAGAATACTTTGACCGCCTCGACTATTTGATGGAACTTGCAAAAACGAGCTTACTGATTAAGCGCAAGGTAATTCAGCGGCTGTTGGACGGCGGCCTTTTCCCGTATACGCGCCGGTACCTCCAGCACTTAAACAACCATTTCTCTACCATCGGAATTTGCGGCATGAACGAGTCGTGCCTTAACTTCCTCGGAGAAAATATCGTCGGAGATACCGGCAAGGCCTTTGCAGAAAAGGTACTGACCCATATCCGCAAGCGTCTCGCTGATTTTCAGGAACAAACGGGCGACCTCTTCAACCTTGAGGCAACCCCTGCCGAAAGTACCTCCTACCGGCTTGCGCGGCATGATAAGCAGCAGTTCCCCGACATTATTACCTCAGGCGACCGCGATCCCTACTATACAAATTCAAGTCAGCTGCCGGTTTCGTACACCACCGATGTATTTGAAGCGCTGGATCATCAAGAAGCGCTGCAGCGTAAATACACCGGCGGTACGGTATTCCATATCTTCTTAGGAGAATCGATTAAGGAGTGGCAGGCGTGCCGCGATTTGGTTAAGGCGGTTGCATCCCATTACCGTATACCGTATTTTTCCATATCGCCGACTTTCTCCATCTGCCCCAAGCACGGCTACATCGATGGGGAGCATTTTGAATGCCCCTTGTGTAAACGGGAGAAAGAAGCCGAACTGGAAGCCCGCCTGCGTGAACTGGAAGCGGAAAAAGAAGCCTTGGGCTACTAACCCCCTCAGGGCATTCGCATCAGAAACCCCGCAGAATAAGTGAGGTCGTTCAAGCAGAATTTCGCCGCGTTGCGTCTCAAATGCTTGCCCAACCTCACTTATTCCGCGATTTTTATTTATCTGTCTGATGCAATTGCCCTTCCTCTAAAAAATATTTTTAAAAGTCAATCTCTTTGCCGTAATAGGCTGCGAGATAGATTTTCTTAATATCGGCAGGAGATGTTTTGCGCGGATTGGTGAGCGTACAAGCATCGTTAAAGGCTCTTTCGCTCATCAAATCCAATACCTTGAGGAACTTATCTTCCGCAATAACGGTATTCTTGCCTTCCTGAATGGTGCGGGTGATACCGACTTTCCGGTTCAAGGCAGAGACAGCCTTTGCAATATCGTCGATACCCAAAGCGCCTTCCAGCTTGCTGTAGCGGTCGGTTTCTTTTCTATTATAGTTGATAATATACGGAAGCATAATTGCGTTTGCTTCACCGTGTGTCAGATGGAACTCACCGCC
>NZ_CALHGC010000189.1 GCF_938029485.1 uncultured Treponema sp.
GGTGCCGCTGGTCATTGACCGCAGATGGATGGCGTAGCGGAGCAATTCTTTGTGCGGTACCTGCGCGCGGATTTCTTCAATGCCGTTTGCAAGTTGAGATTGACCGAGGATACGGCCGCGGCGTGAAGACAAGTCGCTCATAATATCACCGAGATACGCGGTTTCTACATAGACCGTTAAGTTCATAATCGGTTCCAGCAGAATGGGGCCGGCGTTACGCATTGCATTTTTGAACGCATTCCGGGCGGCAATCTTAAAGGCCATTTCCGATGAATCTACCGGATGCTCTTTGCCGTCAAGTACCGTCGTGCCGACATCGACAACCGGATAGCCCGCCATGACGCCGTTTTCCATCGCTTCTTTGACGCCCTTTTCAACGCCGGGAATATAGCCCTTGGAGATTGCTCCGCCGAATACCGCATTGGTAAAGCTGTATTTTGCGCCGCGCTCCAACGGTTCAATCGCCAGTACGACTCGTCCGAACTGTCCGTGTCCGCCCGACTGTTTTTTGTGCGTA
Organism: uncultured Treponema sp.; assembly: GCF_938029485.1. Lineage (GTDB taxonomy): Bacteria > Spirochaetota > Spirochaetia > Treponematales > Treponemataceae > Treponema. The sequence continues at coordinate 518 of NZ_CALHGC010000189.1, forward strand.
TATTCCGCCTGCGCCTTTTGCCGGATGGTTTCGCGGTAGGCAATGCGGGGAATAGAGGTCTGTACTTCAATCTTTGTCTGCTTTTTGATGCGGTCAAGCACGATGGAAGTATGCAAGTCTCCCATACCGGAGAATACATTCTGTTTGGTTTCGGCATTGTAGACAAAAGAGAGCGTCATGTCTTCCTCGCAGGCACGGAGTAATTGTTCACCGAGCTTGTCATCGTTTTTCTTATCGACCGCAGCGACCGCCAACGAATAGATAGGGTCCGAATTGCGCAGTTTGACAAACGGCGGGCAATCTTGAGAGGCGGCAAGGGTATCGTTGGTTTTTGCTGCCGCGAGTTTAACCGCAACGCCGACATCTCCGGCTACAAGTTCTTTTACTTCGGTCAGTTTCTTTCCAACAGCGCGATATAACTTACCGACTCGCTCTTTCTTTTGTTCGTTAATGTTATATACTTCTGCATCCGACACGAGCGTGCCGGTAATAACTTTGATGTACGAAAGCCGTCCGGAGAACTGATCGTTTGCGGTTTTGACGATAAACCCCGAAAATGCCGGTTCGGGATCGATTTTAACCGTATGTTCCTCTTCACCCTGTACCGCACGCTCCAAACAACCGGCCGGAGAGGGCAAAATTTCGGTAATAAAGCGTAAGAGCGCGGTTAAGCCGAGCCCCGTTTGTGCGGCTCCGGTAAAGATCGGCACGATTCTATTGTTCTTCATTGCAAGGGTCAGCCCCTTCGCGATTTCATCACTGCTGAGCTCTCCTTCGTCGATGAATTTTACCAATAAGTCTTCATCGCCTTCCGCTGCGGCTCCTGCGAGCACCTCGCGCATTTCTTCATATTGTTTTTTTGCTTCGTCGGGGATGGGAATTTCTTTTTCTTTCCCGTTGGAATCTATTTGATAGGCGACACCGTGCAGTACGTCGACGATGCCGGTAAGATCGGATCCTTTCCCGATGGGGAAGGTAACGGCAAAGACATCCGCTTGGAATTGTGTTTTTACATCCTGCATCGAGTGATTAAAATCCGCACGGTCTTCATCCATTTTATTGACAAAAACCAAGCGGGGCTTATTCCGGCGGTCAAGGTCGCGCCAGTATTTAATGGTTTCAATCTGTACTCCCGACTTTGCATCGAGTACCATCAAGCCTGTTTCCGCCGACCGGAAGGCCGCGATAACTTCACCCATAAAATCCGAAGAACCGGGGGTATCCCAGAAATTGATAACCGTATCGTTCCAGTTCATCGATGCCAGTGCCGAATATATCGAAATTTTTCGCTCTATTTCTTCGGGCGTATAGTCGCTGAGCGTTTTTCCGCCTGCAACCGGTTCCGCCCGTGCAATCGTACCCGTTAATGCTGCAAGATTTTCAATAAGTGTTGTTTTACCGGACTGTCCGTGCCCTGCAATCGCAATCGTTCTTATTTTTTCTGTTCCAATTCCCATCACGAAGCTCCTCATACGATGTTAGGGAAGCGCTAAAAACCCGAGTTTTAGAGATTCCCGTTAAAATTAACTATTATATATTGTAAATGCTGGTTGTGGGAGTTGTCAAGGAAATAATCGGGAAGTTATAAGGTATCCGGCATTCCGGAATAGTCAATATGACTTCAATATCTAAATACCCCAAATGTATTTAAGCGGCACCTTGCATATCATTCTCACAACTGATAAGCTGTATACGAATAAAAAGTGTGTCAAAACACATAATTTATTCATAAAAAGGATGCTGATATGATTATAGAAAGAAAGCGCTACCTCGATGAACTTATTAAGAAAAAAGACAATGGGCGGATAAAAATAATTACAGGGATTCGAAGATGCGGAAAATCATATTTGCTGTTTCAGTTATACAAAAACTATTTACTACAAAACGGAGCGGAGGAAAAACAAATTATCGAAATTGCTCTTGATGATATTGAAAATATCCGCTATAGAGATCCGTTTGTATTGAATGACTATGTAAAAAGCAACGTAAAGAATAATAAAAAATACTATATTTTCATCGATGAAATACAATTTTCAAGATCAGTTAAAAATCCGTATAGTGATGATCCTAATGAAAAAATAACGTTTATCGACACCCTGCTTTCGCTTATGAAACGAAAGAATCTTGATATTTATGTTACCGGCAGTAATTCAAAAATGCTCTCCAAGGATATTCTGACACAGTTTCGAGATAGGGGCGATGAAATTCACCTTTACCCCTTATCTTTTGCCGAAATAAATAGCTGCTATGAAAATACGGATAGAGCATGGGAAGAGTATGTTCTGTATGGCGGTATGCCGTTTGTAGTGCAGCTTGAAACCTTTGAAGAAAAGAGTAGGTATTTGAAAAATTTATTCGAGGAGACCTATATCAGAGATATTATAGAAAGAAATCAGATAAAAAATCACGAAGAGATATTGGAAGTGTTGCTTGATTTTATTTCCTCAGCTATAGGTTCTCTAACGAATCCGCTTAAACTGTCCAATCGATATGATTCGGAGAAGAAAATAAAAATTTCAAACGGTACGATTTCAAAATATTTATCATACTTTGAAGAAGCATATATTTTATATGCCGCTAAACGATACGACATTAAGGGTGCAAAGTATTTTTCAACGCCGATTAAATATTATTTTGCAGACATAGGTCTAAGAAATGCACGGCTTAATTTTAGGCAAGTTGAAGAAACGCATATTATGGAAAATATCATTTACAATGATTTGATAAGAAGAGGTTATAATGTCGATGTAGGTGTTGTGGAATACTTTTCCCGTGTGGAAGGAAAAACAAAAAGAACGCAACTGGAAGTTGACTTCGTTGTTAATAAAGGAAACGTGCGGTATTATATTCAATCCGCCTTTGCAATAAACAGTGAGGAGAAAAAAGAGCAAGAGAGAAGCTCTCTCAAATGCATTGACGATTCCTTTAAAAAAATTATTATTGTAAAGGACAACATCGTTCCAAGGTATGATGAATATGGGATTTATTATATTGGAATAAGAGACTTTCTATTGAAGGATGATCTGTTGGAATGAAACCGTATCTTACGTATCCATCGAAATATCGAACCAATCGGATTCTTCGGAAATAAGCCATTCAAGTCCGCGCCGCCGTTCCATCAAAACATCGGGATTTAAGTCTTTGATTTCCGTTTCGGGGCGGAGCCGCTTTTCTTCCGTTGCCCAGTGGTAACGGTAGTGAAGATCAAGCATATCCAGTATTTCTTCTATTCCGCGTAACTTACATTGTGCTTTAAACTCAGTTTTTCCATCGGTGTCGCCAACCAGTTTTATCGCTCGCTCCACATCACAGATATCATTTGGATAGGAAATATCTTCGACCAAGCCCAACGCCCACAGAAGCGACCAATAAGCTTCATAAGTCCAGCATACATCGATGGCATCCTGTTTGCTGTATGTTCCGTCAAAAAGCCGTTTTTCTTTTTCCAAAAGGCAGTCCGATACTTCATATTTTTCAAGCAAACTTAAAAAAAGCTCTTTCGATTCTTCATACCCTTGCTCATTATGAATGTCTTCGGCCAATTGAATTGACAAAAGACATGCGATGGCTCTGTCGCAGATTTCTTCAAGGCTTTTAAGCTTCGCCTCTTTTGATGATTCCACCAAGGGCAGCGCTTCCATACAGGCAATGCCCATCCCCTTTATTTTTGCATTCGATTTTTCACGCCGATCTTCAGGTTTTATGTACATAATAATTCTCCTTTTGTTTATACTGATACTGCCATTATATCAAAAGCTGCGATTGTTGATAATTAGATTGGAAAGAAC
>NZ_CALHGC010000190.1 GCF_938029485.1 uncultured Treponema sp.
TTGAGTTTAGTATGGATGCTCCCGATTCCAATCCTATCGACATTCCTCCGATATCCAATACTGACGTCGGTTTTGACAGTGTCGGTATGCCGGAACATGTCGCCGACACTTTTTTTACTCAACAAGAAAACGATAGCAGTGATCAAAGCGGTTTTTCGTTGGAAGAAAATCCGCTCGAAAGCGACATAACGGAAGTAGCCGACGATCAATTTAATCTTCCCGATAATTTTAAAGATTTTTCTGCCGATGCTCATACGCAGATGTTTGACTCCGTTATTGCAAAGAGTACCGGATCGGCAGAAGAAAATGACGCCTTAACAATATCGGATGATGACTATTTTAATTTTTTAAATCGACTTGAATCTTTCCCCTTTAATGTGCAGCTTGCCATTCAGGACTATATCGCAAACGGAGACGATCGTCCCGAAAACAAGATGAATTTTATCCGCTTTGTGCTGGAAAAAGATTCACTTAAAAAGGTCGTCAACAGACTTGAAAAATTAATCAACAAGGTTATTCCCATTCCGCGCGGTTTCCAACGGAAAAGCGTTGAAGAATATGAAAAAGAAAAACAAACCTTCAAATACTGGTTCATGCACCGGTTCTTGCCTATTGCCGTTATGTCTGCTATTGCACTCATCCTCGTATTCTGCATTTCGGTTTTATCGTGGCAGTTTATTTATAAACCGGTAAAATCGGAATCTCTCTATAAGACAGGCTACTCTTATCTGGAAAACGGCCGGTACGAAACGGCTGTGGAAAAATTCAACCATGCGGGCGAATATAAACGAAAGAAGAAATGGTATTTCTCTTATGCCCGTGCGTTTAGAACGAAAAAGCAATTTACCGCCGCGGAAAAGATGTATCTTCGTCTTCTTTACGATTTTGATAACGATAAGCAAGGTGCATTGGAATATGCGGATATGCTGGGTACCGATCTGCGTAACTACGAAAAAGCCGAAACGGTTTTGCGCCGCCGTCTGCTCGATCACTATATCAATGATAGAGATGGAATGCTTGCTCTCGGCGACGTATTTATGAATTGGGCTGATGAAGATCCCGAAAAATACGGCGATGCGGTAAAAATCTACAGTAGATTAATCGAACTGTACGGTGAAAACGATACGTTCTTGCTGCGGATGATGCGGTACTTTATCCGTACCGATAACCTTGCAGAAGTGCTGAACTTAAAAGACCATTTTTCATCCCGCATAACGAAAATCGGTGCGGAAAATCTTACCGAATTGAGCGGGTACTTGCTTGAAAAACGGTATAATCCTAAGCCGCTTGATTCGGAACAGCTCCGTGCAAAAATCGACGATGTGCGTATGCTATTGGAAAAAGCCGTACAGACGGATAAAGCTATGCCGGAAGCCTATTATAACCTAGGCCGCTTCTTTATCTATAACAATAAACAAGACGGTGCAATAGAAAATTTAACCGAAGCGATTAAATTATTTGAAACGGCTGCTCCGATGAATGCCCGGCGTACCGTTCGTTATGTCGATGCAATGCGCCTTTTGGGCGAGCAGCTGGTAGATCAAAAAAAGTACCTCGAAGCTCAAACGCTCTATGTCGATGCGCTCACCGTATACCGCGATTATACCGCCTTTAAACCGCTGCCGCCGAATAAAGATATCGGTAAGCTCTATGCGGACTACGGGGATATCGACTACTTTATTTCGTATAATTTTGATTCGGCGCTTGAAAGCTATCAAAATGCGGTAAAGCAGTTGTATAATACGCCGTCGATAAATTACCGAATCGGTTATATACATTATCAGCAAGAAAATTACCGGCAGGCGATAGAGGCAATGAGCCGTGCGTATGCGGAAAAAGCACATGATAAAAATCTGCTATACGGATTCGGGAATGCGTTATTTAAAAGAGGAGATTATTTTGCCGCCTTTGCCGCATACGAAGAACTTTTAGGGCTGCTGAATGCGCAGCGTGCGCGGAAAGAACAGGTGCTATTGAATACCCGGCCTGACGACGCGGCTTTTATTGAGCGTTATATGCATACGGCTAATAATTTGGGGGCAACGCTCAACAGATTATCCGAACGCACCGGCGACTCGCAGAAAAATGGACGCGCTCTTGCATTGTACGCGGAGGCAACCCGTGCTTGGGATGCGTTGACCAGAAATCCGCAGACAATGATCCGGGCAAAATCTGTCGGTTTGGCCTACCTGAATACGCAAAATATGCTGAACGCAAGAAGTTCGTATCAATCCGAAATTTATACCGATATACCGATGATCCTCGAAAATGAGAGAGCATTGGAGCAAAAAGAGAATAAATAGTTTATGGATACTGAGATTTTAAAGTATGTTATGGCCGATACGGCTTCCGGTGCTACGGGTGTGCTATGCACGATTATCGAATCGCACGGGTCTTCTCCGCGGGAAGCAGGAACGTCGATGTGGGTAACTCCGGAAACGGTTCGCGGCACGGTAGGCGGCGGGGTTGCCGAACACGAAGTTATCAAAAAAGCCCGTGAGATGTTGAAAAGCGGCGAGGCTACTTGTATCATCAAGAAAAATCTTACGGCGGAAGAAGGTCTTGCTTGCGGAGGTTCTATCCAAGTGTATCTTGAAAAGATAGGGAATGATCCCGAACTGTTTATTTTCGGCGGCGGCCACGTCGGACGGGCGCTTGCGAAAGTCGCCGCTTTTATCGGATTTCGCGTTACCGTCTGGGACGACCGCGCCGACTGTATCACGGAAGAATTATTTCCTAAGGCGCGGCGGTTCTGCTGCCCGCTGGAACAGCTCTTTTTACAAGAGGAGACCGCAGCTTGCCAAGACAGCGCTGCGCCGCAAGAAGCCGCACCGGAGCCTCATTCTCCGCTGCTCTTTCACGATAACGTGTACTGCGTTGCCGTTACCCGCGGCCACCGCTGCGATGCGGATGTGCTGCGTTATCTATACGGTAAAAAACTTGCCTATATCGGAATGATCGGTTCATTTGAGAAAAATGCGGCGGTCGTAAAACTGCTGGCCGATGAAGGCATCGACAAAGACTACCTTGATTCCATCTATAAACCGATCGGGCTGCCCATCAGGGCGGAAACGCCGGAAGAAATTGCAATATCCATCGCTGCCGAATTGATTGCAGTGGAGCATCACGGTAATCCCGCATTGCTCCGCAGCGGCTACGCCGAGTCCCGCCACGGATAGATAATTGCTGAATTTAATTACCCGTTATCGCATTACCGCTTAGTCCATTGCCAATGAGTTAATTACTTCCCTGTACACCCTTGAACGATAGCCGAAAAATAACTAGAATACCTACCTGTTATAGAAAAACGGAACGGGAGGTTGGTGTCATGGAAGACACTTTGCACACGATTGAATTGGAAAAAGCATATAATCCTAATGATTTTGAGGATAGAATCTATGCGGATTGGGAAAAGCACGGCCGCTTTAAGCCGGTTAAAAAAACTGCGGATGCCGGCCGATATGTCGTAGCGATTCCTCCTCCCAATGTAACCGGTGTGCTCCACATGGGACACGGTTTAAACAACGTGCTGCAGGATGTCGTTGTCCGCTATCACCGCATGAAAGGTGATGAAACGCTCTGGATCCCCGGTACCGATCATGCCGGTATCGCAACGCAAAATGTCGTTGAACGCCAATTAAAAGCTGAAGGCAAAACGCGGCACGATCTCGGTCGGGAAGCCTTTCTCAAGCGTACGTGGGAAGTAAAAGAAAAACACCATGCAATCATCACCAATCAGCTGCGTAAAATCGGCGCTTCCGTCGATTGGTCACGGGAACGGTTTACGATGGACGAAGGGCTTTCCCATGCCGTCCGCACCGTATTCGTTACTCTCTATGAACGCGGACTTATCTACCGCGGCAACTATCTGGTTAACTGGTGTCCTTCCTGCGGTACTGCGCTTGCCGACGATGAGGTCGACCATGAGGAGACCAAAGGGGGGATGTACCATATCCTGTACCCCATTGCCGATGAAAACGGTGCGCCTTCCGCGTCGGAATATATCGAAATAGCGACAACCCGTCCCGAAACGCTTTTGGGCGATACCGCCGTTGCCGTACACCCCGATGATCCCCGCTATACTCATTTAATAGGAAAGAAGCTCGTACTGCCGCTGACCGGCCGCTGTATCCCGATTGTTGCAGACAGCTATGTCGATAAGGAATTCGGGACGGGCGCGGTAAAAATAACCCCTGCTCACGACCCCAACGACTGGGAAGTCGGCAAGCGGCACAATCTCGAAGTTATCAATATATTAAACCCCGACGGTACGCTCAATGTGGCCGTACCCGAAAAATACCGCGGCATG
>NZ_CALHGC010000191.1 GCF_938029485.1 uncultured Treponema sp.
CTTACCAAAAGCCCGGGAGAATACGGCAGCGCGAAAGCAAAGCGCCGCATCATCTTTTCGGGAGGAGCGGCAAAGACTTCGATCAACTTTACAGAAAAAGACACAAAACCGACAGCTGCAACGCAGAATACCGGAAACTGATATTCCTCGTACATACGTGCATAAAAAAAGGCTTCTTTTGAAAACCAAAAGAAGCCTTTATGCGGCGAACTGGACTTGAACCAGCACACCTCGCGGCATCAGCACCTCAAGCTGACGTGTCTACCAATTCCACCACCGCCGCATTTGTAATAATGATGCACTATAATGGAGATTATAAATAAAGTCAAGACCTCAATTCAGGGCAAACACATCAGAGTTATGTAATATCCCCGCAGAATAAAGAGGCTATTCAACCAGAGTTGAACCACTCCGCGGTTCAAATGGTCTCACAGCCTCTTTATTCTGCGGTATTTGATCTATTCTTCTGATGTGTTTGCCCGTGTGCTAGAAAAAAATGTGCGGAATTCCACGCATTGCAAAATCACGGAGTTTTTGCTAAAGTTATCCGCGATGAAGCTCATACTGGCGCCGCTTGCAAATATCAGCCATTCGGGATTGAGAATGCTTATCCATACGTTCGGCGATCCCGACGAATATTTTACCGAGATGATTCATGCGCCGTCGCTGCTTGCAGGCGGGCCGTTTGAGCAGTGGTACTTGCGGGCAAATCCCGTACCGGAAAAGCTGGTGTGGCAGCTCACTTCGCCTAAGGCGGAAGCATTCGCACAGGCGATACCGGTTGTATTGCAGCACGGCGGCATCGGGATTGACTTGAATATGGGCTGTTCTGCGCCGCCGATTGTACGGACGGGAGCAGGCGTTGCATGGATGCTCAAGCCGCTTAACACGACAGCCGAAGCGGTGCGCTCGGTTAAACAAGCGCTTGAGGCATATTCCACGGAACAAGGCAAACCTTTTAGGCTGAGCGTAAAACTGAGGCTCGGCGCTACTATCGATTATGCGTATCTTTTACGCTTTTGTACGATGCTGATTGATGAAGGTGTACAGCTTATCACAATCCATCCGCGCCTGCAGCGGCAAAGCTATGCGCGCCCGGCTCTCCACGAATACACGGCAGCGCTCGTGAAGGATTTGCCTATACCGGTATACGGCAACGGAGACATCAATTCGGCAGAGAAACTGCAAACCGCCGCGCAGCATTATCCTTGCGCGGGGTGGATGATCGGACGCGCGGCGGTACAAATGCCGTGGATTTTTGAAGCAATACACCGCAAGCACACCGCCGATACAATGAACGGCAGCGCTTCGGACGACGCACCGTACCGTATCGACCTTGAACAAACGGCCTTATCGTTTCTGCAATACCTCGAAACCGAACAGCCTCCTGAGTTCTTCCTTACGCGGGCGCAGCGGTTCTTTCAGTTTTATTGCGACAACTTTTCGTTTGCACACTATTGCAGAACACAGTTATTACGTGCTCGAAGCAGGGAAGAAATGGAGCACGCGTTACATACCTATTTTGAACAGTCGCCGGGCGATAAACTGATTGAAATTTAAAGGTTTCGATTTATTTTCCGATGCTTATTAAATGGAATTGTGTTATTATTAAAGGATAATAGCCGGTTAACTACCGGTAATTACAATCGGCGTTTCCTTATATACGGTTACAATATTCAGGGAGGATATCATGCGCAATGCAATGCGGCAAAAGGTTGCAGCAGTCTTTTTTTTCTTGTGTATACTGATCGCGGCACAAGCGGCAGAGCAAACTGCCATTGACACATACACCTACGGCGAACTCGTTGAAACGATTGCACGGACCGATGCGCCGCTTATCACCGGTAAATATATCATTTTTACGGCAGCCGGATCTGCACGCCATGTCGGTATCGCCTTTGAACATGAAAACTTTCAATCGATTCATTCTTTCCAGCGCTTGTATCGAAGCGATGATAGTACCGAAACTAAAAAATCAATCCTTTTCTATATTATGCAGATACCTGAGGAAATGAGAGAGCTGCGCTACCGGCTGGTTATCAACGGTCTCTGGTCTACAGACCCGCTCAATCCCGATGAAATATTCGACTACTCCGCCGGAATGTCTCTTTCGGTTTTAAAGATTCCGTATCAAAAAGAATATAAAACCGCTGTCGAGAACAACGGCAGAACACGTTTTGTCTATCAGGGAGAATCGGGTAAACGGATATACCTTGCAGGCACGTTTAATAACTGGGATCCCTTTATGTACACTTTGGAAGAAGTGATGCCCGGCAGATACGAATTATACCTCCCTCTGCCGAACGGCGTTTGGTATTATGCATACTTTAAAGACGGAAAGCAAATTCCCGATACGACAAACCGAGAACAGGTCTACATGGCCGACGGGAGAACAGCTTCGGTTATTTCCGTCAAATAACGGCGTAGTGTCTTTTCACCTATGAAGACATTTCTGAAGCAATCGACGGAAGCGCGGCGCGAACTCATTCTTACTGCTAATCCTATTAAAACATTGCTGATTCTCTCTCTTCCATCACTGCTGATGAATACCGTGCAGGCGATGATGCCGTTTACCGATGGGCTTTTTATCAATAATTTAACGAATTATGCGGTAACCGGCGCGGTAACCTTTTCTCAGCCGATTATTTCGATGGTATTGGGTTTATCGCAGGGGTTAAGCGTTGCCGCGATGGCAATTATCGGGCAGCTGAACGGTAAAGGCGCAATCGAAGAAGGGAAACGGGTTGCAGCGCAGATATTTTTATTCGCGGTCATGCTCGGTATCATCAGCGCACCGCTGCTTCTTATCATCAGTATTACGGTGTCAAACGGATTACAGAGTGATATTGCGCCGTATGTCCGCCAATATATTTCGTGGTACAGTATTGTACTGCCGTTCAGCTTTTTGGAGTCCGTATACAACGGCATCAAAAACGCGAATGGGAAACCCGAAGCGGCTTTTACCCGAATGACCATCCTCTTTATCATGAAGGTTGTCGGGAATTTTCTCTTTCTCTATATGTTGCGGCTCGAAATTATCGGCTGCGTACTGGCCTCGCTTTTGGCAAACGTATGCATTACAATCTGGATGGTATACGAATTGTTCATCCACAAAAGTCCGGACAAGCTCGATGTCAAAAACTTCAAGTTCGATTCAAAAATCATCAAAGAGGTTCTGAAAGTCGGTTTTCCGGCAATGTTCAACTATTCTTTTTTATACTTAGGCTTTTTCCTTATCAATAAAGAAATTGAAAAATACGGAGCTATTGTGGTCGCGGCGCAGGGAATCGCGAGCAATATCAATGCGCTGTGCTTCAACCTGCCTGCGGCTTTTAGCGCGGCAATTACGACGATGGTCAGTATGCACATCGGTGCAGGATATCCGCAAAAGGCAAAACGGGATTGTCTCCTCGGCTGCATCACCAGCATCATCATCGCTGTTATAATGATTTCGATTATGATTCCGCTTTCGCCTTATCTGACCGTCTTATTCAGACGGGAGCCGGAAATTATCGGTATTGCAAACAACGCGCTCAACATCTATACCTATTCGATTATCGGCTTCGGTATTTGTATGACCATTCAAGGCGCGTTTATCGGACTCGGCAAAACGAAGATGCCGCTTGTGCTCGGAGTACTCCGTATATGGCTGCTGCGTTACATCTTTGTACTGGCAACGGAACACGTCTTGCAATACTACGCCATCTTTTGGGGAAATCTCTTTTCAAACATAACAACTGCGCTTATCGCAACCGTCCTCATTTTGCGGACAAAATGGGTGTCAGCACTCACCATCACCACTGAAACAAAGGAGTAACCGCCATGCACGGTTCACTGGCACAGATACCGCAAGTTGAAAAACTGCTTTCACATCACGAACTTTCCGGCTGCGTCGAAAAACTCGGCAGACCGATGGTAGCCTCTGTCGTATCGGAGTATATCAAGCACATACGGGCCGAGGCTTTAAAAGGAGCCGCCGTTCCGTCTTTTGATGCGTGTATAGCGGACATCCGGCAGCGGTGCACGAAGCATATACGGAAACGGATTTTGAAGATTATCAACGCGACGGGCATTATTCTGCACACCAACCTCGGACGAAGCCCGCTTCCGCACGGTATTTGGGATGCGGCAAAGGAAGCAGCTCAGTCCTATTCGGCTATCGAGATGGATTTGGAGGACGGCAAACGGGGACAGCGGTTCCCCTTTGCCGTCGAAGCGATGAGTACGTTTGTCCGTGCGGAAGCGGCGCTGATGCTGAACAACAATGCCGCCGCCGTGTTTCTGTTACTTAAAGCGCTTGCGGGAGGCAAAGAGGTTATCGTTGCGCGCGGCCAGCAGGTGCAAATAGGCGGCGGCTTCCGCATTCCCGATATTCTGCGGGAGGCAGGCTGCACGCTCGTAGAAGTCGGCACTACCAACATCACCACCCTTGAAGACATTACCGCCGCCGTTACCGAACAGACGGCAATGGTGCTATGGGTGCATACCTCAAACTATAAAATCCGCGGCTTTACGGAGCAGCCCTCCCTTACAGCCATCCGCAAGGCCTTGCCGCCTGAGGTTATTCTTGCGGTGGATCAAGGTTCAGGCGTTATTTCGCTTAACCTACAAGATGAGCCGACCGTACCGGCCTTATTAAAAGAAGGCGCCGACCTCGTTTGTTTTTCGGGGGATAAAGTATTCGGCGGCCCGCAGTGCGGATGGATTACCGGCAAAAAAGATTTAATCGCGCTCATTGCCCGCCATCCGCTGATGCGCACCTATCGGGTAGGCCGCGCCGTTGCCGCTTTAATGGAAGAGACCCTCGTGCACTACCTGAATAACGGAAAGAGCGCTGCGGCCGAAGCGTTGCTGCTTGACCCTGCCGCAATAAAAAAACGCAGCGAAAAGATTGTGAGAAAACTGCCGTCCGGAACCGCATGTGTTGTCCCCTACCCTTTCTCGCTCGGCGGCGGCAGCACTCCCGACGAAGCATTCCCGTCATGGGCAATTATGCTGCACACGCATAAACCGGAAGCGGTAAAGACCGCGCTGCGGTTTTGCAGCATTCCGATTATCGCTATTATTTCGGAGGCTAGGCTGCTGTTACACCTTGCCGCCGTGAATCCTGCCGATGATACCTATATCGCTCAAGAATTACAGGACATCTCTAAAAACTCGCCCGGCTTTTAGAGGTTCATTAAAAAATTATAGAGGTGCGTTGACTATGGCATATATTTTAGGAACCGCCGGACACGTCGATCACGGCAAAACCGCATTGGTAAAATGCTTAACCGGAGTGGAAACCAGCCACATCCCCGAAGAAAAGAAGCGGGGTATGACCATTGAGCTGGGTTTTGCCGCCTTGGAAGATCCCGTACACGGAACGGTCGGCATCGTCGATGTTCCCGGACACGAACGGTTTATCCGTAACATGGTGGCCGGCACGTGGGGACTTGACGCGGCAATGCTGATTGTCGCTGCAGACGACGGGTGGATGCAGATGTCGTCGGATCACCTGCGGGTACTTAAAGCGATGCATATCAACTCCATCCTGTTGGTCATAACCAAATCAGACTTGGCAGATCCCGATATGATCGAGCTGATACAGGAAGATGCAAATCGGCATTGCCGCGAAATCCTCGGACGGGAATTACCTTCGGTGGCTGTTTCCGCACATACCGGCGCCGGTATCGACGAACTCAAGAAAAAAATTACGGAATTATTGAGCGCCGTCCGTACCGCTCCATTGGATAAACCGTTCCTGTATATCGACCGCGCCTTTACGCTGAAAGGAATCGGCATCACGGTAACCGGTACGCTCCGCGGTAAAAGCATTGCCGTCGGCGATCAGCTTGCACTCTATCCCGGCGGAACCGAGTGCAAGATTAAAAACATCCAAAATCACCACGCCGACGTATCTTCTTCCGAATCGGGAATGCGGACGGCACTCAACCTGAAAATATCCGAAAAAGAAAAGGTAGCGCGCGGGATGCTGCTTGCAGGCCTTGGCGAAAGTCCCGTACTGCAAGGCTCCGAGCTGCTTGTCCGCGTCGATGAATATTTTAACAAACAGGAAACCGGGGACGGCATCAAAAATCATATCGAACTGGAACTTGCAACCGGCAGTACCAATGCCATCGGCGCGATTCACTTTAACAAAACCGATCCCACACTTGCGCGGGTGTCCTTGCAGGAACCTATCGCCGGACGATGGAACCAACCGGCCGTCCTTATCAGGCATGGCGGAAGTTCAATTCTTGCCTCGTGCAGAATACTTGCGGCCTTTGACTCCTACCGCGCAGCTGTCTTTAAACAGTTTTTTTCGGTGTATGCCGGACGGGAATTACCGTCGTGGAAAAGCTGCGGCTTTTTTATCAACGGTTTTGTAGAAAAAGACCGCGCGGAACCTAAGGAGCTTTCGGCTGACGCAAAAGACGTTACGGCCTGCGGCAAACAACTCATATTTACCAAGAAGCTCGCCGAATGGGAAGCAAAGATTTTAGAGACTGCAAAGAAAAGTCAGGCAGGTTTTACGCTTGAGGAAATTGATACGGCCGTGCCGGTAAAGGTGCGGCAAGAAATCCTGAAAAAACTATGCGCGGAAAACAAACTGGTCAATGAAGGCAGTGTATACAAGCGGGCAGGCAGCGGGGATACCTTGTCGAAAACGGCACAGCAGCTGTTACAGTTGGCGCTTAAAGCAGGGTTTGACGGCATCGAAATAGATAAAATCCAGCTGCCGCAGGTGCGAAAAGACGCCCGCGATTTGGTAAAGCTCGGTAAGCTCGTCGTATTGGAAAATTTTTTGCACTATCACCGCGAGATATACGACAAAGCGATTGCCGCTATCTTAAAAGGGAAAAAAGCAGGCGACATCATCACCATTGCAGACGCCCGTACCGCGACCAATCTTTCGCGTAAATATGTCATCCCCCTGCTCAATGTTCTGGAAAAAAACGGCAAAGTAAAGCGCCGGGAGAATGATAGAATCGTCTTGTAGGGTTAAGACAGGGTAATCATCAACGTGAAAGCGATCGTTTTAATTGGTAATGTGTAATTAACAGGTATTTTGATTATCCATCACGCATTACCAATTATCCATTAATTCAGCGCTTCTACCTCTGCTTTGGAAAGCCCTGTCGCTTTTGCGATATTTTCAACCGATAAACCAAATTGCAAAAGATTCTTTGCCGTTTCAAGCGCTTTTTGGCGGGAACCTTGCGATTTACCTCGCTCAAGTCCTTTCCGCTCAGACTCGCTTATCATTGATAACCGATCGCTTTCATACTCCCACGCTGCCTCATACCGCTTCCGTTCTTGCTCATCAAGGTAAAATATATCCATCACTTTGGATGCCTTGGTCATCATCGGATTTCCTTGTGCTAACATGCCTCTCTCCTCTTTACTGTCTGTTTTGATAAACATAAGCCATTTTTCTAGGCTTGTCAAATTCTCTTTCGGCAGCTTTGTTAAGTCTAAAAAGTGAATCTCCAAAAGTTCATCTAAAAGCGTTTGTTCTTCCGTCTCCCGTATCTGATAGATTGAATGTATCTTACCGCTTAATTTAAACGGGCTATTCAGCACATTGATCGCAATACACTTTTTTAGCTGTGTATACTGAAAGCCACTCATAAAATGTTCATGGATCAGTTTAGAGCAATAAAAGATACTGCGTTTAGGATAATAATCAAAATAGGTATTCTGCATCTCAACATCGATTTTGCGCCCGTCATGTAAGCGGATTTTAATGTCGAGCCGTCCGATTTTATCGTTGTAGAAACGAGGGATATACTCACTGTTTTCGAGACGGACATCATCAAAATCGTCCTTGCTCAACTGCGTAACCAAGGAGAGAAACTCAATCATGATGTCCTTATTTTCCTCGGTTCCAAAGAGCTTTTTAAATGCGTAATCGTTTCGAGCAGTAAAACTCATTGGAATGTTTGGTAATTTTTGCATATTTGCCTCCTACAGTCTTTATGCGACGTTCGGAGTAAAACGGCTAAAGAAATGAAGAAAAAATCACCTTTTTTATTAAGTTAGGGTAAAAATACGAAAATGGCAGTGGTTTAAGCAGCAGCACGAATACCTCTTTGTCTCGGAAGCCTTGGACGTGCTGAAACATATTTTTCGTGAGAGACATAACCGGTGAACTTTTATTTCAAAGCTAAGCACCTAAGAATAACGGCGGGTTCTTAGGGTGATAACCCTAAGCGGTTATTTTGAAGATAGGAAGGGTCGAAGGGAAGGGAACCACCAACGAAGTTTCGAGGTGAAGAAACTTTTATCCGAAAAAAGTGTCTTTCCTTCCCTTATCCATTAGTTTTCACGAAAGTGTGCGGATTTTTCCTCGACTTTTTGCATTTTATTACGTATACTTAATAGAGAGAGCTTCTAAAAACGTGTTCCACCTTTTTAGAATGACTCGAAAGAAGGAACGCTTCAAAAGGTACTTAATTTTGCGGCACCTTCACACACCTGATACCGTATAGGAGGTCTCGTATGAACATCAATTTACAGGCGGTAAAATTTACGCTGGACGAAGATCAAAAAACCTTCGTACACAAGAAATTTGAACGGATTAAGTATGCGGAAGATTTAATTGTCGATATCCTCTGCACGATAAAATTCGACAAAAAGTTCACCTACGAATGTACCGTCAATTTTAAGGGCGGAACCGCACACGTTTCCACCGAAGATTATGACTTTAAAGCAGGGGTCAATAAATTGATGGATGTTTTAGATCAAAAAGTACGAAAGGAAAAAGATAAGATACAAGCTAAAAAATAAAAATATTCGGGCATTTCTATTCAAAACACGATGAACTATGTTCAACTTGAGTGTTAGAAGGTGCCCGTTTATTAAAAAAATAACATGGGGCAGGCTATGAGAGCGCCGCCGCAGATAGCTTACTGAATTTGTCAAAACTCAGGTTAAAAACTCATAATCCGCGCTCATTAAGTCCAGTCTTTTTTTAGTTACATTTCTGCATATATTAGATTCATCATTAGAGATCAATATAAACTTACGGTTTCCTTTATCCTCTCTGTTTAATTCTACGCAAGCATGTCCTACCGTTCCACTGCCTGCAAAATAATCCATAACGATTGAGTTTTTATTAGTTGTAGCCCTCATCAATTCTTTCATAAGCTTTAAAGGTTTCGGAGTAGAAAAATATTCACGGCTACCAAATAATTCTTTTATCTCGTCTTTTGCCGATGAGGTGGTGCCAAAACAATCAAATATTTGCGGAATATCACTTGTTCTTTCTTTTAGCACACCATTTTCAATATACGGCTGCATTATTCTATTTAGCAAAGCTTTTTCAGTTCTGCGGCAAATAATAATATATTCATGCAAAACAACTTTTTTATCAGGTCGTACATTTCTATTAGCATCAAAAAAATCGTGCAGCTTTTTCCATTTATATACTTTAACTAAGTCTATGCCAAATATGTCAACGCATAATTTCGCAAGATTCTTTACTTCCCCCTCATCAATATTTATTACAAGAAAACCTTGTTCCGATAACAGTGTATAAGAAAGATTAAGCCGTAATGCCATAAAATTGAGGAAACCTTCCTCATAGTCTCCATCTTTATACCCGATATAATCAATATGTGAATTATATGGCGGATCTATTAAAATTGAATCAATCTTTTCCTTATAGGCTTTTTGCATACTCAACAATGTAAATTTATTATCTGATTCAATTAAGTAGTTACTCCATTTTTCCCTAAACACCAGCTGTGCCGGACAGTTTGAAAAAGCATTATTATCAACGATAGTATCTCGATTTATCGATACGGTTTGTAACGACTCACAATAAGCGAATGCCCATTCACCAATGTATGTGATTAAATCACTACAATATAAATTTTTTATAGAAGTACAATTTGTAAAGCAAGATTTGTTTACTATATTTACATTATGCAAATTAAGTGCAGTCATCGCCCTACAACCGGAAAATGCTCCTCGTTCCAATGTTATCACCGACTCAGGAATATTTATTGTCCCTACTGCTTTCCATGCCGGATAACATATCAGTTTTGACATATCCTTGTTGTAAAGAACACCATCAACGACTTTATAATCCGGACTTTTTGATTCAAACCGAATATTTGTACAACCGACAAAAGGGTTGTAACCGATATCATTTAATGATTCCGGAAAAACGATAGTCTCAATTCCTTTACAATTCCAAAAGGAATTTCTATTTATTGTTTTAATTCCATCGAGAAGCTCAAGCCGTTTTGTTTTTATTTTATTCAATGCCCCTACAACCGAAGTTTTAAAACCATTGTAAATGACATCATCTTTAATATAATAAGCTTTAGATAAATTAATCAATTTCAACTTTGAACAACCGGAGAAAGGATTGTTTTCCATTTTTTCGAGAGATGCGGGCAAGGTAATTTTTTGCAACCTTTCACACAAATAAAAAGCATGCTTACAAATTATTATAACGCCTTCCGGAATTACAAATTCCGTTTCCTCACCTTTTATCGAATAATAAATTAAAGTTTTTTTATCGGAAGTATATAAGGCACCATTTTCATATACATAAGCATTTGATTGCTGTGTAATTTCAATTACCGGACAGCCCGCAAAAGGGTTATTTCCCATTAAGAGAACCGATTTTGGTATATTTACTTTTTTTAAATTTTTACAATTATAGAAAGTGTCGCCGCCCATATTAATTAATGAGTCGGGCAATATTACTTCTTCTATGTACTGATTATCCCAAAAGGCTGAAGACTCAAGCTCTTCTATTCCGTCCGGTACAATAACGATCTTTGATTTACCAATATATTGCATAACCCTATTTTCTTCAATAACAAAATCAGGAGCATCGTAATTAGTAATCAACCGCTTTCTCAGCTTAATCTTTTCTTTTTCTTCAAACAACCCATAATCAAAAATACTACCGTTTTTTATTTTGGTTTTATATTCAAGCAACCCGCTTACAAGCCTTGATTTGTAAAGAACCTTTTTATCGGTTAAACCATCTAAATTGAATATCTCATCCCATACTGTAAATATAATTTCGTATCCTTTAAAATAAATTTTAGTTGGATCGTCAAGGAGCTTATAGTCATCGGTTTTATAACCAAGAGTTAACAGTCTGTTGATACATTCCAACTTTACAAAACTTTCATGTGTATCCAGTTCAAATACTTCTTCACTATTGATGTACACTTTTCGACTAGATGCATCAATCTTTATATACACTTCATTTTCATATATTTTTTCAAAAACATCCGGTTCATGTTCAAAAAAACGCATAGCTACATATAAAGCAGTATACTTCATATTTTTACTTAATCTAGAATCACTTAATCCGGCCATTTAGGGACAATTCCTTTATTATTTTTTCAACCACTGCTTCAGGTTTTAAATTAGATGTATCAATAACAATAAATGGAAGATTTTTAGTTTTACAAAATTCTATCATTCGCTTATATATTATTTCAGATTTTTCCGCTTTAGAAATATCGCTGTCATTTTTATTTCTTGAGCGAAGGCGTTCAACTATTATTTCTGATGGAGAATATAAAACAACAGTCAATGTAGGCACACCGAGCTTTTGTATCAGCAATTCATATACTTCGGAATTATTTTCACTACCGCTCCACGCATAATTAGATGCAAAATGCCTATCAGTAATAATGTTTTCATTTTTAAACAACTCGTACATATAAATACTCCCGAGTCCGTAAAACCAAGAAGTAAAAATACGATTGGGATTGGCATTAACCCTATCTCTAATTCTGATATACTCGTTGATTTCTCCTTCTGTCCTATCAAATAAATAATGCAGAGGTTTTTCTACAAACTTGTATCCCAGCCTTTCAGCCAGCATTTCGCACGTAGTTGACTTCCCGACTCCATCCATACCTTCAATTGATATATGGTTCATGTTCATTTCCCTCTAAGCATACAAGTTTTTCGATCATCAATATCCGGAATATCATAAATCATCAGTTTGTTTCCCTATTTAAACTTTCTTTCATTTTTCCCGGCGTGAAAAAGTTTTGTATTTCCAAATAACCGCTCACTCTCCTTATCCTCATAATATTACGACTTCCGCATTCGGGACAAACATCAAAAGTTCCCGACGTACCGCAACCTTGGCACACATCTTTCGGGAAGTTAAAACCTAAATAATGGACACCGCATTCTACAGCGATTTCAACAAGCTCGTTTAATCCTACTGCATTTCCAATCGGCGCTTCCGAAAGTTCCACATACGTGATAGATCCCCCATTTGCAAAGACATGGAAAGGCCCTTCCAGCTGAATTTTCTTATATGCAGGAAGTTTACTATCTACATCAATATGAAATGAATTTGTATAATAGCCTTTAGTCAAAATATCATGTTGAAACGACTGTTTATCGATTGCTATAAAAGACCCGCTTATTAATTCACCGCTCGTCGCCAATAATGAAAAATTGAGTTGATGTTTGTTTTTTTGTTCTTCCACATATTTACGCATAAACTTTACAAAATCCAATGCTACTGTGTATGCTTCTTTATCATCTTTCCAGAACTTTTTTCCTGTCAGCACTTCGACCGCTTCGGTTAAGCCGATAAATCCGATCGATAAAGTTCCATGCTTAAAAATATCGGACAAAGTATTTGCGTTAAAATTCTCGCACCAAAGATTATATTCAAGATTGGTCGGAAATAAATCCTTATCACTTTTACAGGTTTTATAAAATCTATCCAATAATATATCAGTTGCAACATCTGCAACAGCAATCCATTTTTTCTTTAGTAAGCTAAATCTGTTTTCAACAGAAGAGTCATTACTGCTGTCCCTTACCGCCTCTAAAGCTAATCTTGGAAGGTTGATTGATATATTGCCGATATTGCTTCTCCCAACGGCGCCTTCTATTCCAAAAAGATCATCTGCGACTCTTGTCCGGCACCCCATAATGG